>JAOPVN010000166.1 GCA_025966175.1 Modestobacter sp.
CCAGCAGTTCGGTGCCGTAGTCGCGGTCGAACTCCTGGTCCAGCGTCGCCCACCAGTACCGGGCCACCGCGTCGGCGATGTCGGCGTTGATGTGGAAGGCCGCCGTCCCGGCCGGCCAGTACCCCGACGTCTCCTCCCCGCGGATCGTCCGCCACGGGAAGGCCGCGCCGTCCTGCCCGAGCACCCGGGCCCGCTCGCGGGCCAGGTCGAGGGTGGAGTGCCGCCACAGCAGGGCGTCCCGGACGGCGGCCGGCACGGTGTAGGTCAGCACCGGCAGCACGTAGGTCTCGGTGTCCCAGAACGTGTGCCCGTCGTAGCCGTCACCGGTCAGGCCCTTGGCCGGGATCGGCTGCCGCTCGGCGCGCAGCCCGGCCTGCAGGACGTGGAACATGCCGACCCGTACGGCCTGCTGCAGTTCGTCGTCGCCTTCGATCTCGACGTCGGCCTCGTCCCAGTGCCGGTCCAGCAGCTCACGTTGCTCGCGCACCAGCCGGCCCCACCCGGCCAGCTTGGCGGTGGCCAGCGCGCCCTCGACCTGGTCCCGGAGCGCGGCCGCGGACCGCCGGCTGGACCAGCCGTAGGCCAGGTACTTCACCAACCGCAGCTTCGAGCCGGCCGGCAGCCGCGCGGCCAGGGTGTAGCGGGCCAGGTCCGGGGAGATCTCCAGGTCCTCGGTGGCCGAGTCCGGGATGTCCACCTCGTGGTCCATCCCGGCGGCCATCCTCAGCTTGCTGCGCCGGGTCTGGTGCACCAGGACGGCGTGCCGGGCGCGGCCCACGTGCAGCTCCGACTGCAGCGGCCGGTGCATCGCCGAGGCGAGCCGCGGGTCACCGGACTGCGCCGTGGGGGTGGCCTCGTTGGCCAGCAAGTCCGACTGGACGGCGATGTAGAGGTCGCCCTGGTCGTCGGTGCACTCGACCGAGTACTCGATCGCGGCGATGGAACGGCGGGTCAGCGAGACCAGCCGGGTGCTGGTCACCCTCACCTGGCGTCCGCTGGGCGAGCGCCACTCGCTGGTGCGGCGCAGCACGCCGTTGCGCAGGTCCAGCGTGCGCCGGTGGGAGATCACGTCGCCGTACTGCAGGTCCAGCGGTGAGTCGCCGACCAGCAGCCGGATCAGCTTGCCGTCGGTCACGTTGACCACTGCCTGGCCCTGCTCGGGGAAGCCGTAGCCGACCTCCGCGTAGGGCAGCGGCCGCTCTTCGAAGAAGCCGTTGAGGTAGGTGCCGGGGACGACGACCGGCTCGCCCTCGTCGAGCGACCCCCGCATCCCGATGTGCCCGTTGGCCAGGGCGAACACCGACTCGTTGACCGCGAGGGAGGCCAGGTCCAGGCCCACCTCGGTCAGCGACCAGGGCTCGACCAGGAAGTGCGCCCGCCCCTCCGTCACTTCGACTCCTCCAGCAGCTGCGCCAGGTCGGTGACGACGACGTCCGCGCCGCGTCGGCGCAGCGCCTCCGCCTGCCCGACCCGGTCCACCCCCACCACGAAGCCGAACTTCCCGGCCCGGCCGGCCGCCACACCGGCCTGGGCGTCCTCGAACACCACGGCCTGGCCGGGCTCGACCCCCAGCGCCCGCGCACCGGCCAGGAAGCTGTCCGGCGCGGGCTTGCCGCGCAGCCCGTCGCGCTTGGCGACCAGCCCGTCGACCCGGGCGTCGATGAGGTCGGCGAACCCACCGGCGTCGACGACCTGCGCGCCGTTGGCCGAGGCGGTGACCACGGCGGTGGCCAGGCCGGCGTCCTTGGCCGCGCGCAGGTAGCGCATCGAGCCGTCGTAGACCTGCACGCCGTGTTCGTCGAGTTCGCGCAGCAGCAGCTCGTTCTTGCGCGTCGCCACTCCCCGGACGGTGGCTGCGTCGGCGGGATCGGCGTCGGTGCCCTCGGGCAGGGTGATGCCGCGGCTGGCGAGGAAGTCGCGGACGCCGTCCTCGCGGGGCTTGCCGTCGACGAACTGGTTGTAGTCGGCCTGGCTGAACTCGGCCGCCGCCGGGTCGCGGGCATGCAGGAACTCGTCGAAGGTGCGCTTCCAGGCGGCCTGGTGGACCTTCGCCGTCTGGGTCAGGACCCCGTCGAGGTCGAACAGGCAGGCCCGGATGTCGTCGGGGAGTCCCAGCACGTGCGACACGCTACGGCCCGAGCGTCACGCCCACGTGTCGAAGCGGGCCGGGTCGCGGGTCGCAGAGTCGTCCCTGGGGTTCGCCGGGAGCTGCGGCAGAGGTCCCGGCTGGTGCTGCGCCCGGAGGGCGGTGGTTCTCGGGAGCGCGAGTCGTGCTCCCTCCCGGGGCGCGCGGGATCGTCGGGACGATCCCTATGTTGGGGATAACGGTCGACTGAACCCAGCGCCCACGACGTTCCGGCACCAGATCGGCCGGGGGCTGTCGACCAGAGCACCGCCGAGCTGCCTAGGGTCGGCGCAGCTGCGGCGACCGCCGCTCCCCCGGCTGTCGCCGGGAGTCCACGACCCGAGGAGACCCGGCATGGCCGATCGGCCCACCCTGCCCAACCCCTACGACTTCCTGCCCCAGGTGCCGTCCTTTCAGGTGACGAGCACCGACATCGAGCACGGCGCGGGTCTCCCCCAGCCCCAGGTCAGCGGCAAGATGGGCCTCGACGGCCAGGATCGTTCCCCCCAGCTGAGCTGGTCGGGCTTCCCCGCCGAGACCAAGGGCTTCGCGGTCACCGTCTACGACCCCGACGCCCCGACGACCAGCGGCTTCTGGCACTGGGCGGTCTTCGGCATCCCCGCCTCGGTCACCGAGCTGCCCAGCGGCGCGGCCGACGACGGCCTGCCCGCCGGAGCGGTGCAGCTGCGCAACGACGCCGGGTTCGCCGGGTTCGTGGGTGCGGCTCCCCCCGCTGGGCACGGCGCTCACCACTACTACGTGGTGGTGCACGCGCTGGACACCGACGACCTCGGTCTCCCGGCCGAGGCGACCCCGGCCTACCTGGGGTTCAACCTGTTCAGCCACACGCTGGCCCGCGGCACGATCGTGGCCACGTACGAGGTCGAGTGACCTCTCGCTCCGCTGGGCCCACCCGGTGGTGGGCTCAGCGGGGCGGGCGCTCCGCCAGGCAGGTGGTGCCGACCCGGGCGAAGCCGGCCCGCTCGTAGACGCGGGCGACGTCGTCGTCCCCGGCGGAGAGGAACACCAGGTCCGCGGTCTGCCGGGCGTGCTCGACCAGCGCCGAGGTGAGTCCGGCGCCCAGCCCGCGGCCGCGGAACCGCGGCAGGGTGGCCACGCCGACGACCTCGCTGATCTCCGTGCCGTCGACGTCGACCGGCTGGTGGGACCCGATCGCGACCGGCTGCCCGTCGTCGACGGCCACCATCATCACCGTGCGGCCGGAGGCGACCCGCTCGCGCAGCGCCTCCGTCGGCGGGAGCTCGGTGGGGC
>JAOPVN010000188.1 GCA_025966175.1 Modestobacter sp.
GCTTGCGCAGGGTGGTCTGGGCGATCTGGTCGATCGCGGCGCGGACGTTCTCGATGGCGACGACGGACTTCGTGGCGTCGAGCACCCGGAAGTAGGCGACCGCGGAGACGTCGACGCTCACGTTGTCGCGGGTGATGATCCCCTGAGACTGGATCGGCATCGTCACGATCCGCAGCGAGACGCGGTGCAGCACGTCGACCAGCGGGATGATGAACCGCAGCCCCGGCTCGCGCACGGCCAGCACCCGGCCGAAGCGGAAGAGCACCCCCTGCTCGTACTGCTTGATGATCCGCAGCGACAGCGCCATCCCGATCAGGACGACGGCGGCGACCACGGCGACCACGGTGAGCGCGGTGGTCATGAGTGGCTTCCAGAGAGGTCACGGGCATCGCCGGCGGGGACCGGTGTCCGGATCACCACGACGGCGCACGGTGAGTGGGCGACGACGTGCTCGCTCACCGATCCCAGGAGCATGCCGGTGAAGCCGCCATGGCCCCGACTGCCCACGACCAGCAGCTCGGCCTCGGCCGCCGCGGCGAGCAGCACCCGGACGGGGTGCCCCTGGGCGATCCGGCGGACCAACGAGGTCGCCTCGTCCCCGAGGGCCTCCTTGACGGCGAGGTCCTGGATGGCTTGCGCGTTGGCCGCCCAGTCGGTCTGGTCGATGATGGGGTACCCGCCGACAGCCGCCGGGAAGTGCCAGGCGGTCACCGCTTCCACGACCGCTCCGGTGAGCGACGCCTGGCGGACAGCCCACTCCAGGGCGCCCAGCGAGGCCGGCGACCCGTCGACTCCCACGACGATGCGTCTCTGGTGCTCGGTGGTCTCTGTTGCTGTCATCGGGAGCTCCCGCTCTGTTCACAGCCCCACGTCAGGACCATGAGCCCAGCGTGAGCGGGCAGCGTCCGCCGTCACCAGGGAGAAAAGTCCCGGCACCCGGGGCCCCTTGGCACACAGCTACGCCACCCCCGGGGGGACGACGTCCTTCCCAGTACAGCGGGTGGCTGGCACAGTCGGCAGGGACCCGACGGCCGGAGAGACTGTGGCGGAACACCTGCACGAACCGCACACCCCGGCGACCTCGAGCACGCGGGCGTCCCTCGGGAGGATGCAGCGGCTGTTCGACGCCTTCCTCGACGTGTCCGCCGGCCTGGACCTCGACGAGACGTTGCGGCACATCGTCCAGGCCGCCGTCGAGCTGATCGATGCGCAGTACGGAACGCTGGGCGTGCTGGATCCCGACGGGGTGATGGCCGCGTTCGTCCACGTCGGCCCCGATCCCGAGCAGGCTCCCGAGCCCCGACCGCTCCGGTCGGCACCGGTGCTGTCCACGGACGCGCCGCAGGAGCAGCGGGAGACGGTCAGCTTCCTGAGCGTGCCGGTGACCAGCCGCGGGGAGGCGCTGGGGACCCTCTACCTCACCGCGAAGCGCGACGCGCTGTTCAGCGCCGAGGACGACACCGTCCTCACCGCACTTGCCGGGGCGGCCGGCATCGCGATCGCCAACGCACGGCTGTACGAGGCCGCGGAGGTGAGCCGCAGCTGGCTCGCCGCGGTCACCGACGTGCGGACCGCCCTGCTGCAGGGCCGATCGCCGCAGGACGTCCTCGACCTCATCGTCGACCGGGTGGCCGTGCTGACCGCCGCTGCCGCGACCCTCCTGGTGCACGGACCGACCGGCGCCGACGGTTCCTATGCGCTCCGGGCGTCCACCGGCGCGGCCGTGCAGGACCTCCCCGGAGTGCACCTGGACGAGCGCGCCGGTCCGGTCCTGCAGGCGGTGGCCGACGCAGGGGACGTCGTCCTGCTGGACATGAGCGGAGCCGCGTCCTCCGGCGGTGAGGAGCAGGTCCGGTGGGGGCCGTGCATCGCCGTCCCGCTGCGCAGCGCGGTCGGGAGCGGATCGGTCGTCATCGCCCTGCGCAAAGCCGGCTCACCGCCTTTCCAGGCCTCGCTCGCCGCCCTGATCAGTGCCTTCGCCGACCAGACCGCGCTGGCCCTGGACCTGGCCGCCCGGCAGCAGGTGATCCGCCGGACCGACGTGACCGAGGACCGGGACCGGATCGCCCGAGACCTGCACGACCACGTCATCCAACGGGTGTTCGCCGCGGGCTTGAGCCTGCAGAGCGCGCTGCCCCGCATCGGCGACGTGGAAGCGGTGAAACGAGTCCGCTCGGCGGTCGAGCAGCTCGACGAGACGGTGCGCGACATCCGCACGACGATCTTCGACCTGCACACCTCGGACAGTGCACGGGACGGCGACAGCCTCCGCCGCCGTCTGCTCGACATCGTCACCGAGACGGCCGGCGCCGATCTCAGGCCCACCGTGCGCATGTCGGGTGCCGTCGACAACCTGGTCACCGGCGACCTGGCCGCCGATGTGGAAGCCGTCGTCCGGGAGGGGGTCAGCAACGCCGTGCGGCACGCTCACGCGGGCGCGGTGACCGTCACCCTCGACGTCGGCGAGGACGTCGTGGTGGAGGTCGTCGACAACGGCACGGGCATCGACCGCGAGGCACCGCGCAGCGGGCTGCGCAACCTCGAGGAGCGAGCTCGCCGCCGGGCGGGCGGGGTCTCGGTCGTGTGCCTGGAGGACGGCGGAACGCGCCTGCGCTGGCGTGCCCCACTGCACACCTGAGCGGCTCAGCGGCCGGTGGACCGGCCCGGTGCGGGCGCCTTCAGCTCGGAGGAGAGGATCGCCGCCTGGGTCCTGCGTTCCATGCCCAGCTTGGCCAGGAGGTGGGACACGTAGTTCTTCACCGTCTTCTCGGCCAGGAACATCCGCTCCCCGATCTGCCGGTTCGTCAGGCCCTCGCCGATCAGGTCCAGGACGGTGCGCTCCTGGTCACTGAGCCCGGCCAGCGGCCCCGCGGGCTCGGTGGCCCGTCGCATGCGGGCCAGGACCGCCGCGGTAGCGGCCGGGTCCAGCAACGACCCACCGGCGGCGACCGTGCGCACGGCCGTCACCAGGTCCTGGCCGAGAATCTGCTTGAGCAGGTAGCCGGCGGCGCCGGCCATGATCGCCTGGAACAGCGCCTCGTCGTCGCTGTAGCTGGTCAGCATCACGACGCCGAGGTCCGGCAACTGGGCACGCAGGTCACGACACACCGTCACCCCGTCCCCGTCGGGCAGCCGGACGTCCAGGACGGCGACGTCCGGGCGCAGCGCCGGGACGCGGCTCATCGCCTCGGCGGCGTTCTTCGCCTCGCCGACGACCGTGATGTCCGGATCGCCGGAGAGGACGTCGGCGACCCCACGCCGGACGACCTCGTGGTCGTCGAGCAGGAAGACCCGGATCGCCGACGGCTGTGCAGTGCTGCTCATGGCGCTCCTCGGCCGCGCAGCGCTCCCCGCTGACTGCGGAGGCGGAGACACGGCAACTGCCCCCGCACGCTAGTCGCCGTGCCGCCTCGAGCGGGGCGGAAGGCCCTGTGCGCAGCACGCCCCGCGGACAGCAGTGCCGAAGGTCTGCGCGACCGGGGACCGGTGACCCGTGCCCGCCGGCGGCGGCGCGGTCGAGGATGAGGCGTGATCAGGTCAAGGTGTCCTCGATGACCGAGCGACCCGCGGCACAGGCCTCCCGGGACCTCCCGCTGGCCCTGCTGCTCGTCGCCGAGGGCGGCCTGGTGGCGACCAGTGCCCTGCTGGGTCCGCTGGTCCTGGACGTGCTGCACTACCGGACCTCGGCGTCGGGGCTCGACCAGATCCGCGGTACCGACCTCACCGCACTGGCCCTGGTGGCACCGCTGTGCGGCTGGGTGGGCAAGCTGGCCCGGGACGGCCACCCGGCGGCGCCGGTCCTGGCCCTGGCGCCCGCGGGGTACGGCGTCTACGTCTGGACCCAGCTGCTGGTCGGCAGCGAGTGGAGCCGGCTGCCGGGCAACGTGGAGTGGTTCTCCCCGCTCCTGCTCGGGGTCGTCGGCGTCGGGGTCGGCGTCCTCGTCCGGGCGACGCGGGGGCTCCGCTCGCAGGTCCCGCTGCGGTGGAGCCGCCGTCTGGAGCGGGCCACCGGCGTCCTGCTGCTGGCCGTGGCCGGTTTCGTCGTCGTCGGCATCCACCTGTCCTCACTGGTCGACGCGCTGGGAAGGTCGCCGGTCGGCGTCGGGGTGCTCGAGACACCGAACGCGTTCTGGGTGGTCAAGGCCATGGACCTCGGCCTCATCGCGCCTGCCTCGCTGCTGATCGGGGCGGGGCTGCTCAGGGGCCGGTCCTGGGCCCGGACCCCGGCGGCCGCGGTGCTCGGCGGGTACGCACTGCTCGGCTGGTCGGTCGCCGCGATGGGCTGGAGCATGGTGCGTGGCGGGGCGGTCGACGCCTCCGTGGGCCTCGCCGTCGGATCGACGGCGGTCGCGGCCGCCGTGACCGGGTACGCCGTCGCCCTCTACCGCCCGCTGTTCCGGCGAGGTCAGGCCGTGCCGGGCGTGCCGTCGGTCCCCATGGCCTCGCCGACCAGGGGCGCCTCGACGGCGCCACCGGCGACGGGAAGGTAGGGGTACCGGCCCTGGTGGTCACGCGCCGGGCCGTGCGTCCGTGGGTGCACCAGCAACCGGTAGGAGCAGATGCCGCCCCGCGTCTGCAGCTGCACGACGCCGGGCGGCCCGTTGCCGGGCTCGACCGGCCACCGTCGACCGTGCCCGGGCCCGCAGTACGCCTGGGCCTGAGCGGGCGCGGTGCTCACCCCTGACAGGTCGGCGGTGAGCACCGCGCAGGTCGCCGTGCGGGCCAGCAGTGCCGGCGACCTCCTCCGGGTGTGGACCCGTCTCACGTGGACGCCGCCGAGTCGACCAGCGTCAAGGTCGGCAGCTGCCGGGCAGCGGGGCGGACCACGAGCACCGGGCAGGGGGCGTGCACCACGCAGTGCAACGCGACCGAGCCGAACACCAGGCCGCGGAACTCCCCGTGACCCCGGCTGGCCACCACGAGGAGGTCCGCCTCGGCCGCCTGCTCGACCAGCACCGGACCGGCCGGTCCGGTCAGGGAAAGTCGTCGGACGACCGGGTGCTCGCCGGCCGACGCGAGGAGGAGCTGACCCAGCAGCGCCTCCATGCGCTGCAGCGCACCCTCGTGCACCTGCTGCAGGGCGGCGGCGCCGGCCACGCCGTATCCGTCACCCCACGGGTCGGTGACGTCATGGGAGCGCACCGCCGTCACCGACCCACCGGGGCCGGCCTCCGTCAACGCCGCCGAGAGGGCCGCCGCTGAGCGTTCGGAGCCGTCGATGCCCACGACCACGCGGGAGTCCGCTCGCGGCTCGGTCCATCGGCCGGGGAGCGGGACGACGACGACCGGACACTCCGCCGCGCTGACGCTGTGCAGGGCGACCGAGCCCAGCAGCGCGCTGCGGACTGCGCTGCGGCCCCGGGAACCGACGACCAGGAGATCGGCGTCCGCGGAGTGCCGGACCAGCTGGGCCGCCGCCGGTCCGGGCTCGACGTGCAGGCTCACCGGGACGTCGCGGACCGCGCTGTCGCTGTCCCTGACGGCGTCGACGGCGGCCCGGGCCCGGGCCCAGGTGTCGTCGTGCACGGCGTCCAGTGCGCCCAGGTCCACGATCTCGGCGTCGGTCCAGTAGGCGACCGTGGGGTAGGCGGCCAGCACGGCGACCTCGGCGCCCCGGACGAGCGCCCAGTGCATCGCCCAGCGGAGCGCGGTGAGGGACCCGGCCGAGCCGTCCACCCCCACCACGACCCGGAGGGCCGGGTCGATCCGAGTCGAGTCAGCAGTCGCTCGGGGCTGTGCGTCCACGGGGTCTCCTCAGCAGGCACCGGCCACGCGGTCGGTCGCCGCGTCCAGCCTCCCGTCATCGCTCCCCGGCCGATCGGGTCCGATGACCCACCGCACCCCGCCATTGGTCCCGGGACGACGCAACGGGACCTAGGTCGGTGGTCGGGGTGACCCTCTACCCGGCCGCCACACCGTCACCCGGCCGCAGGCTGGACTCCCCCACTCCGAGGAGCACCGATGTCCGAGAAGTCCAGCCGGTCGACGACCGTCGCCGTGGCCCGGCCGCCGCAGGAGAGCGCCGCGGACGCACTGAGCGCCGCCGTGGACCGCGCGGTGCTGGCTCCGTCGCTGCACAACAGCCAGCCCTGGCGGTTCACCGTCCACGCCGACCGTCTCGACGTACGCGCCGACCGGACCCGGCACCTGGCGAGCATCGACCCACCCGGGCGCGAACTCGTGCAGAGCGTCGGTGCCGCGCTGTTCAACGCCCGGGTGGCGCTCGCCGCGCGTGGCTGGGCCGTCGACGTCCGGCGGTGTCCGTCGCCGGACGACCCCGACCTGATGGCCGTTCTGCAGCTGGTCGACGGGCCTCCTGATCCCGGTCTCGCGGTGCTGGACTCCGTCGTCGCCCAACGGCGGACCAACCGGCGCACCTTCGACGCGACCATCCCGACGGACGCGGAGCTGCGGTCCTTCACCGCGGCCGCCGTCGCCGAAGGTGCCGTGCTGGTCCCCGTGCTGACCGGGGAGCAGCACCGGCTGGTCGCCCGCCTCACCCAACTGGCCGACAGCCAACAGCAGGCCGACCCGGCGTACCTCGCGGAGCTGGCCCGGTGGACCAACCGGGCGCCGGCCGAGGGCGACGGCATCGTCGCCGCAGCAGTTCCGCACGTGGACGGCTCCGCTGCCGACGACGTCCCGATGCGCGACTTCGACACCCGCGGGGACGGCTCGCTCCCCCCGTCGAGCGGAGTGGGTGCGGAGCACACCCTGCTCGTGCTGGGCACCCGGACCGACGACGAGGCGGCCTGGCTGCGGTCGGGTGAGGCGCTGCAGCACGTCCTGCTGGAGATCACCCGGGCGGGCTGGGCGGCCAGCCCCCTCACCCAGTCCGTGGAGATCCCGCTGACCCGGATGGAGCTGCGTGCCGGGCTCACGTGGGACACCTGGCCGCAGACGGTCCTGCGGATCGGTCACGCCGGCCCCACGAGCGCCACCCCCCGGCGGCAGCGGACCGACGTGGTCTCCGGGTAGCTCGTCCCGGCCGACGGGCCGCCGTACCCGCTCCCGAACTTCCTCGCCCCTGATCCGGAGGACTCCCGTGAACACATCCGCCAGTGACCCGACCGAACTCGACCTGGACCGGACGGCCGTGATCGTCGGTGTCGACGGCTCCGAGGCAGCCGACGACGCGGCCCGGGCCGCCGCCGTCGAAGCCGTCGCCCGGCACGCCCCGCTGACGCTCGTCCGGGCATTCGACTGGCCGGTCGGTGGGGTCGACGGACTGCCCGCCGGCGTGGACGGCCGGACGATCGCGCGCAGATCCGCCGCTCGGGAACTGGCGCAGCTCGCCGCCGCGCTCGCCGACCGGCTGCCCACAGCCGACGTGCGCACCGAACTCGTGGACGGCGCTCCGGTCGATGTGCTGTGTGCCCGATCCGCCGGTGCGGCGCTGCTGGTCGTCGGCGCCCACGGCCAGACCTGGACCACGGGTACCGCCCTGGGGTCGGTGGCATCGGCCGTGGCCTCCAGCTCGGGGTGCCCGGTGTTGCTGCACCGCAGCGTCACCCCCCTGGGCGTCCGCGGAACCGGCGTCACCGTCGGCCTCGACGGCGGCCCGGGCAGCCGCCAGGTCCTGACCGCAGCAGCGGCCGAGGCCCAGCGGCGAGGAGTTCCGCTGACCGTCGTCCACACCTGGCGCCAGCTGACCGAGGACGCCGCCCGGCCGCTCCGCTGGCTGCTGGACCCGGAGACCACCGCTGCCTCCGAGACCGCCGTCGTCGAGGAGCTGGCGACCGAGCTGCGGCTGGCCGATCCGGAGCTCCGGCTCGACACGGTCCTGCTCACCGGCCGGGCCGGGCCGGCGCTGGTGGAGGCCGGCGACGCTGCCGCGCTGCTGGTCATCGGCCGACCGGCCACCCCCGGCGGTCAGGGCCCGCGAGCGACCACCCACGAGGTGTCCTCCCGATCCCGCGTCCCGGTCCTGCTGGTGCCGCTGCCGGCCGTGGACCGCACCGACGCGGTCGCCGACCAGCCGGTGCTGGCCGACCGGGTCTGATCCGGGCGGTCCGATCCGGGCGGTCCGATTCGGGCTCACCGGGATCGGACCGCCCGGATCAGCAGGACCAGGCCTCCAGGGACGAGCGCCGGCCCCACCGCGAACGCGGTCTCGGCCAGGCTGATCCGCTCCGTGCCCAGCAGGTCCGCCAAGCCGGGGAGCAGCACCGCAGCCGCCAGCAGCACCAGGTTCGCGGCCACGGCGATCGGCAGCCAGGGCAGCCCCGCACTCCGCCCGGTGGTCCAGGCGCCGGCCGGGCGGAGTGCGAGGGCCAGCGTCAGTTGCCCCGTGGCCAAGGTGATGAACAGCTGGGTCTGCCAGGGCCCGTCGACCGCGGCGGACGCCGCCGCCACCGCCAGGCAGACAGCGGCGAGGGCGAACCCGTTCCGCACCAGCTGGACGACCAACGGCCGGTCGAGCACTCCGGTGGCGGGATCGCGGGGCGGACGGCGCAGCACGTCCGGCGCGGCCGGCTCACCGCCCATCGCCACCCCCACCGGGCCGTGGGTCAGCAGGTTGACCCAGAGGACCTGAGCCGGCAGCAGCGGCAGAGCCAGCCCCAGGAACGGCCCGATCAGCATGACCAGCACCTCGCTGAGGCCGCCGGCCAGGCCGTAACCGACGAAGCGTCGGACGTTGTCGAAGACCCGGCGTCCCTCGGCGACCGCCGCCGTCACCGTGGCGAGGCTGTCGCCGACGAGCACGAGGTCGGCGGCCTCCTTGGCCACCTCGGTCCCCCGCTGTCCCATCGCCACGCCGATGTCGGCGGCGCGCAGCGCCGGGGCGTCGTTCACCCCGTCCCCGGTCATGGCGACCACGTGGCCGGCGTCCTGCCAGCGACTGACCAGGTCCAGCTTGCCCGCGGGTTCGACCCGGGCGAAGACCCGGTCCGCAGGTGGGTGGTCCGGATCGACGATGCCCACCTGCCGGGCCACCGCCCCGGCGGTGCCGGCGTGGTCCCCGCTGACCAGCACGACGTCGATCCCGGCCCGGTGCAGCGCGGTGACCGCTGCGGTGGCCTCCGGGCGCACCGGGTCGGCGAAGGTGACCAGGCCGAGCAGCGCCCCGTCCGCGGTCACCGCGAGCACGCGCCCGCCGACCGCCGCCCAGGCGTCGGAGATCCGCTGTGCCGCGACCGAGCCGGCGAGACCCGGGAGCAGCACCTCGGGAGCACCCTTGGCGAGCACGGTGGCACTCCCGTCCGCACGCCGGTGCACCGTGGACATCCGCCGGGTGGCGGCGTCGAAGGGCTCCGCGGACACCCGCGGCGAGTCGCGACGCAACGCCGCGACGTCCACGCCACCGTCCCGGGCGGCCCGGACCAGCGCGGTCTCGGTGTCCGCGGTGCCCTCGGCTCCGTCCGGTCCGGCACCGGAGGGGTCGGCGTCGTTGCACAGTGCCGCAGCCGAGAGCACCGCGCGGGTGGCCGCCGGGAACGGGCCCGGCCCGAGCGGGAGGTCCCCGTCAGCCGGCGTCCAGACCCGGTCGGCGCGCATCGCCCCCTCGGTCAGCGTCCCGGTCTTGTCGGTGGCCAGCAGGGTCACCGAGCCCAGCGTCTCCACCGCCGGCAGGGAACGGACGACCGCACCTCGACGCCCCATCCGACTTGCTCCGGCCGACAGCGCCAGCGTCACCACGGCGGGCAGCGACTCCGGGACGGCGGCCCCGGCCAGGGCGACGGCGGCCACCAGGGTCGTCTCCCACGGCTGGCCGCGGAGCAGCCCCGAGGCGATGAAGAAGAGGCAGGCCACACCGACACCGAGGGAGATCTGCCGGCCCAGGACCGACAGCCGGCGCTGCAGCGGGGTCAGCGGGGAGCGGTGGCCGGTGACCAGCAGGGCCACCTGCCCGATGGCGGTGTGCGTCCCGGTCGCGACGACGACGGCCGTGCCCGACCCGGCGAGCACCGTGCTCCCGGCGTGCACCATGCCCGTCTGCTCCGCCATCGCTGTCGGCCGCGGTGAGACGGCGGCGGCGTTCCGGGCGCTGGGCTGCGACTCGCCGGTCAGCAGCGCCTCATCGACCTGCAGCTGAACCGAGGTCACCAGCCGGGCATCCGCCCCGACGACGTCGCCGGCGGCGAGCCGCAGGAGATCACCGCGCACCAGTTCGCGGGTGGGGACCCAGCTGTCGGCTCCGTTCCTGGTCACCCGCGCGGTGGGTGCGACCAGGGCGTCCAAGGCCCGGACCTCACGCAGCGCTCGACGTTCCTGGGCCACGCCGAGCACGGTGTTGACCGTGACGACCAGCACGATGACCGCCGTGTCGACGACGTCCCCGGTGATGGCGGTGAGCACGGCGGCGGCCAGCAGCACCAGGACCAACGTGTCGCGCAGCTGACCCACCACCGAGCGCCAGAGGGGCGCCGGCGGGTGCATCGGCACCTCGTTCGGCCCGTCCCGTTCCAGCCGGGCGGCCGCCGTGCCGGAGTCGAGGCCGCTCGCCGGGTCGACGCCCTGCTGACCGGCCACCTCGGCCGGGGCCAGCTCCCATGCGGCCGGGACCACCGGTGTCACATCGTCGCTCACGGCCATGAGCGCTCCTGCCCAGGTCGCTGGTCCCGGTGCCTCACGCTCCGCGGGACGCCGTCGCGGCCGTCGCCCAGGTGGCCGCGAAGTCACAACTGTGGACGTGGTGAGCCGGCTCCTGGCAGACCCGGCCGGTGTGCAGGTCCGTCATGCCGCAGTGGCCGGCGGCCGCGGCCGACTCCTCGATGCTCGAGTTGTGCAGGTCCAGGCGCTCGCCGGCGCCGGCCGGCCGCGGTGCAGAGAGGGTCATGGGGTCCTCGGATCAGATCGGAACGGAAGCCGGTCAGGGTCGACGAAGGCACGCGACAGCGGGCCGGGAGGAGCACAGGACTCCACTGCGCCGACCCTCCCGGCGGGCGGCAAGGCCGGGGCAGGGGCATCGGTCCCTGTTCGGGGGCCGGAGGTCCCTGCGGCCCGGGCTGCCCTGCGGCACCGACCCGGCCGACCGGTCCGGAAGAGGTCGACCGCCCGGCGAAAGGGGACCTTCGCCCCCGTTCGCGGGCGCCGTCGGGAGAGACAGTCGGGGCATGACCCAGGTCGACACCGCACGGACGCCCACCGTCGACCCGTATCCAGTGGAGGAACTGGAGCTGGACCTGCGCTGGTGGGCGGCGGCCAACTACCTGACCGTCGGCCAGATCTACCTCCAGGACGACGCCCTGCTCGACCGGCCGCTGACCCACGCCGACGTCAAGCCCCGGCTGCTCGGCCACTGGGGCACCAGCCCCGGTCTGTCCGCGCTGTACGTGCAGCTCAATCGGCTGATCCGGCGGACCGGCACACCGTGCCTCTACGTCGCCGGTCCGGGCCACGGTGGACCTGCGCTGGTCGCCAACACCTGGCTGGAGGGCACCTACAGCGAGCTGGACCCGGCGATCGGCCCGGACGCGGCCGGTATCCGCGCCCTCTTCCGGCAGTTCTCCACCCCCGGCGGCATCCCCAGCCACGTCAGCGTGCCGACGCCGGGCAGCATCCACGAGGGCGGCGAGCTGGGCTACGCGCTGGTGCACGCCGCCGGCGCGGCATTCGACCACCCCGACCTGCTGGTCGCCTGCGTGGTCGGCGACGGCGAGGCCGAGACCGGGCCGCTGTCGGGCTCGTGGAAGATCCCGGCCTTCCTGGACGCCCGCCGCGACGGCGCCGTCCTGCCGGTGCTGCACCTCAACGGCTACAAGATCAGCGGCGCCACGGTGTGGGGCCGGTCGTCGGACGCCGAGGTGTGCAGCTACCTGGCCAGCCAGGGCTGGGCACCGGTGGTCATCTCCGGGGACGACCCGCGGCTGGTGTTCACCGACCTGGAGGCGGCACTGCGCGGAGCGCACGAGCGGATCGCGGAGATCCAGGCGGCCGCCCGGAGCGGGGTCGAGAACCTGCGCCCCGGCTGGCCGGCAATCGTGCTGCGCACGCCCAAGGGCTGGACCGGCCCCGCTGTCGTCGACGGCGTCCAGGTCGAGGGCACGTTCCGGGCGCACCAGGTGCCGCTGTCCGGCGTGCAGACCGATGACGCGCACCTGGCCCAGCTCGAGCGGTGGATGCGCTCCTACTCCCCCGAGCTCCAGTTCACCGCCGAGGGCCGGCTGGCACCCGAGCTGGCCGCCCTGGCCCCGGCCGGTGACCTGCGGATGGGATCGACCCCCTACGGCAACGGCGGCCGGCTGCGTCGCCCGCTGGACCTCCCCGCACTCGCCGGCTACGCCGTCGACGTCCCCAGCCCCGGGACGACGTCGGCCGAGACGACGCATCCCCTCGGCGAGCTGCTCGCCGAGGTCTACCGCCGGACGACGACGGCGGACGGCGGAGGCGAGTTCCGGCTGTTCTGTCCCGACGAGACGGCCAGCAACCGGCTGCAGTCGGTGTTCGAGGTGACCGACCGCTGCCTGCAGGCCGAGGTGCTGCCCACCGACGACCGTCTCTCGCCGCACGGCCGGGTGATGGAGGTGCTGTCCGAGCACCTGTGCGAGGGCTGGCTGGAGGGCTACCTGCTGTCCGGCCGGCACGGGTTGTTCGCCACCTACGAGGCCTTCGCGATGGTGAGCGCGTCGATGGTGGTGCAGCACGTGAAGTGGCTGCAGCACGCCGCGGACGTGCCGTGGCGGGCGCCGGTGTCCTCGCTGACGATCCTGCTGACCAGCACCTGCTGGCGCAACGACCACAACGGCTTCAGCCACCAGGGTCCGGGACTGATCGACACGGTGATCCCGCTGTCACCTGCCGTCGTCCGGGTCTGGCTGCCACCGGACGCCAACTGCCTGCTGTCGATCGCCGCGCACTGCCTGCGCAGCGTCGACCACGTCAACCTCGTGGTCGCCGACAAGCAGCAGCACCTGCAGTACCTGACCCTCGAGCAGGCGGAGGCCCACTGCGCCGCCGGCGCGTCGGTGTGGCACTGGGCCGGTACCGAGTCCGATGGCGACGAGCCGCCCGACGTGGTGCTCGCCGCCGCCGGCGACGTGCCGACCTTGGAGGTGCTGGCCGCCGCCGAGCTGCTGCGCCGGTGGGTGCCGTGGTTGCGGGTGCGGATGGTCAACGTCGTGGACCTGATGGCCCTGCTGCCCCCCGACGTCCACCCGCACGGGTTCAGCACCGAGCACTTCCGGGAGCTGTTCACCGACGACGCCGACGTGGTCTTCGCCTTCCACGGCTATCCGCGTGCGGTGCACCAACTCCTGCACGGGCGCCCGGAGACCGGCCGCTTCCACGTGCGTGGCTTCGAGGAGCAGGGCACCACCACCACCCCGTTCGACATGGTCGTGCTGAACCGGATGAGCCGGTACCACCTGGTGCTCGACGCGCTCCGGCACGCCCGGCGCACCCCGGAGCGGGGCGAGGAGCTGGCCGCCTACTGCCGCGAGATGCTCGACCGGCACGAGGTCTACATCCGGGAGCACTTCGAGGACCTGCCCGAGGTCCGCGACTGGACCTGGTCCGGATCAGCGCTGCCCGGATGAGGGGGGCGGTCATCCTCTCGGTCAACCCGGGGTCCCGATCACTGAAGGCGGCCGCGCACGACGGGTCGGGTGCGCGACTGTGGGCGCACCAGGTGCCCCGGCCGACGACGGAGCCCGGCAGCGCGGTCGCCGAGATCGCCCGGCGGCTGGCCTCAGCCGGGCTGACCGTGTCCGCGGTGGCGCACCGCGTGGTGCACGGCGGTCCGGTGCACGTCGCGCCCGAGCGGATCGACGACGAGCTGGTCGCCGACCTGCGGCAGCTGGTGGACTTCGCGCCGCTGCACCTGCCCGGCGACCTGGACTCGATCGAGGCGGCCCGGTCCCGGTGGCCCGACGTCCCCCACGTGGCGTGCTTCGACACCGCGTTCCACGCCACGCTGGCACCCGCGGCACACCGGCTGCCGGTGCCCGCCGGCATCGCCGCGATGGGGGTGCGCCGCTACGGCTTCCACGGCCTGTCGGTGCAGCACGTCGTCGACACCGTGTCGGGGCTGGGGCGGGCTGCCGTGGCCCACCTCGGTGGCGGCTGCAGCGTCACTGCCGTGGCCGGCGGCCGGTCGGTGCAGACGTCGATGAGCTTCTCCCCCACCGGCGGGCTGCCCTCGGTGAGCCGGAGCGGTGACCTCGACCCCGAGGTGCTGCTGTTCCTGGTCGACCGGGGGTGGACCACCGCGGAGCTCCGCGGCCTGGTGGACCGGTCCTCCGGGCTGGCTGGGATGAGCGGCGGGCTGACCGACGTGGCGGAGCTGACCGATCGGGCCGCCGCGGGCGACCTGGAGTGCCGGCTGGCGCTGGAGGTGTTCACCACCGCCGTCGCCACGACCGTGGCCGGGTACACCGCGCTGCTGGGCGGACTGGACACGCTCGTCTTCACCGGTGGGATCGGTGAGCACTCCGCCCCGGTCCGCGAGGCGGTCACCAGCCGGCTGCGGCACCTCGGCGTCGACATCGACCCGACCGCGCCGGTACCCGGCAACATCAGCCGGCCCGGCGTTCCGGTGCGCACGGTGGTGGTGACCGCCGACGAGGAACAGGTGATGGACCGGTCGGCCCGGGAGCTGCTCGCCCCGGCCCTGTCCACGACGGTGCCGGGCACGGTCAGCCAGGGCGGCCTCCGGAGCTGACTTGGTGGTCCGCGCGGAACCGTTACCGCGCGGACCGGAGTGCCCGTTCCCCGCGGGAACGAGCCCTCAGCCGGCGACGACGACCGCGGGTGCCGCTCTCCTGCGCCGTTCGGCCGCCTCCGGATGGACGACCATCACCGGGCACGCGGCGTGCACCACGCAGTGCAGCGCCACCGAACCAGCATGCCGGGCAACCGGCTGCGACTGCCGACCACCAGCAGGGCGGCACCTGCACTCCGCTCCACGAGCACCGCACCGGCCGGTGCCTCCGCGGCCAGCACGCGCACCGGCACCCGGCTCCCACCGGACAGCTCGGCCACCCGCTCCCAGGCCCGGGCAGCGCCCGCTTCCGGACCTCGGCGAGCGGAGCGGGCACGACGACCGCCGACTCCCCCCAGTAGACCGGCAGCGGCAACCCCGACCACCGCCTCGACCTCCGCGTTCATCTCCTCGGCCAGGTCGACCGCGCGCATCAGCGCGGCCTGTGCGGCATCGGAGTCATCGAGTCCGACGACGACCCGCGGCGACGAGGCCACCGCGCCGGGCAGCAGCGACGGCGTGGCGATGGCGGGGTGGACCACGACGACCGGGCAGGCGGTCCATGCCGAGGATGAAGTCGTACAGCGACCGCGGATACCGACCGCGGACCAGCAGGGCGATCCCGGCCACGAGCACGAGGAGGCCGATCAGACCACCGCGGCCCAGCCGTCATTCCCTGCGCCGCCGGGGTTCGATCGGCCGGTGAGCCGCAGGCCGCCACCGCGAAGACCCCGAGCACCAGGTAGTGCGGCAGCGCGAGCAGCCACCACTTGACGAGCACGAGGCCGCGGGACAGCCGTTCCGGGTAGGGCACGTCCAGATGTGCCGGGTAGTTCGGCACCTCGGCCAGGGTGAACGGCGGATAGCGGTCGGTGCCGAGCGCCCCGTAGCCGTAGTAGTGCACCCGCCAACTCCAGCGCAGCACCCCGACGTTGAAGTCGAACAGCGCCCGCGGATAACGGCCGGTGACCAGGATCGCGAAGAACGCGATGACGCTGACGACGAGGACGGCCAGCCACAGGAAGACCAGGACGGCGTCGACCCGCACGTGTACGGCATGCGTTCCTCGGTCACAACGGGCCTCTTCCCATCGCCCGCCGACCGCCCGCGGGAGCGGCTGCCTCCGACGAGGCCCCCGAACGTCGCACCCGATGCGTTCACGGACCACGAGCCTTGGTCGCACGCCGATGGACCGACGTCCCGAGCGGGCAGGGGCGTCAGTTGCCGGGCGGCCGGGCGCCGGGCGAGTCGCTCCGGTAGAGGCGTGTCCGGAGGGTTCCCGGTCCGAAGTCGTCATCGGCGGGATCTTGTGCCCCCACCTGGCGGTGGATGCAGCGGACCAGGGCGCGGACCTCGTTGATGAGCTCCTCGCTGTCAATGTCGGTGGCGTAGTCGTGGGCCGCCAGTTCCGAGGAGATCTGGTCCGCTCGCCGCGCCGCGATGAGGAGGATGGCGCCCTGCATGGCAGCCAGGCAACTGAGGATGAGGTTCAACAGGATGAACGGGTACGGGTCGAAACCGGTGCCGCCGTTGCCGATCATCCAGCCGGCCAGGAAGACCAGCGCCGCGAAGACGAAGATCCACGAGCCCATTCCGTTGCGCAGCCGGTCGGCAGCGCGTTCGCCGAGCGTCAGCTGGTCGCCGCTCCGCACGCCTGGGTGGCGCCGCGGGAAGGGCAGGTGTCTGCGGCGGTCAGCCGGAGAGAGCGTCATGCCCGGCACGGTAGGACGCGCCGGCGAACGGGCCGAGGAACTCGGTTCCGTCCGGTCGCGGTACGGCCCTGCGTACCCGGACCAGCCGGGGACGAAGGTCCCTGCCGTTCGGGGCCTGCGGCCGGTGGTCGGCCCGAGCCCGGTCGTGCAGCGTCGCTCCCATGAGCGAGTGCACCAGTGGCGGGCGGGCATCGACCGACGCGGACGGCGACGGTTGCTGGACCAGGTCGCGGACTCGCCACGAGACCGTGGGCTCGTCGAATGCGAGGGTGGTCGCCGGGCGGCTCACGGTGCGGAGTCCAGCACGCGGGCCCACGACGCCCACCACCGCACTGAGGAGAGCCGATGGGCACCACTGAACGCGAGCGCCTGCTCGAAGTCCTCGACGAGGCCGAGTGCCGTCGACTGCTCGCGACTGCCTCCATCGGACGTATCGCCTTCACCGAAGGAGCGATGCCCGTGATCCAACCCGCTTCGTTCGCACTGAAGGGCGAGGACGTGTTCATCCCGACCGGCCTGAGCAGCAAGATGGCAGCGGGGAGCCGAGGCGCCGTGCTGGCCTTCGAGGTCGACGACTACGACCTGGTCGCCCGCACCGGGTGGAACGTCACCGTCATCGGCCCGTCCCGCCTGGTCAGCCAGCCCGACCAGGTCCGCGAGCTGGATGCGCTGGGGGTCCTGCCCTGGGCTCCCTCGGCGAGGCACTGCTACATCGCCCTGCGCATGACGGTGGTGCGTGGCCGGCGGATCTCATCGACCGATGTGCCGGTCGATCCGGATCCCCGTGCGCCTCGCGGGCTGGTGGAGGAGGCGCCGTGCAGGTGAGAGATGTGATGACCCACGAGGTGGTCACCGCGCGACCCGAGAGCTCTGCCAGAGAGGCGGCCGAGCTGATGGTCGCGGGCGGGTTCGCCGCGCTCCCCGTCGTCGATGAGGTC
>JAOPVN010000197.1 GCA_025966175.1 Modestobacter sp.
GAGGGCCCGGCTCTCGCGCCGTTCCGCTACTCGGCGGACCGGCACGCCGGCATCGGCGGCATGCTGGTCAGCCAGATCACCGGCACCTCGTCGGAGGCCAAGACCCCGGTCCTGGTCACCGACAACGGCAAGGGCGACATCACCGAGTACGGCGGGAAGGCGGCGACCCCGCCGGCCAGCGGCATCCCGGACGTGCCGTCCGCCGAGGACTGAGCAAGGACCCCGTCCCCCCTCACCCCTCGCAGGCTCGGGGTGAGCCTCTGGACGGGGCCACCCGACGGGCCGTCGGTCTCCTCGCGGAGGCCGGCGGCCCGTCGGCCGTGTACGGACGGCGGTGCGCCGGCCGACCGCGGAACTTCAGCCCCGAAGTGGTTGCCGGGTGGCCGCCCGGGTACGCCGCCCGGGAGCCGCCGGCACGGCGCGCGGCGCAGCAGACGAGGAGCAGGCATGGCGGTGCACGGTGCGGTGCGGAACGCGCGGGAGATCCGGCGGGCTGTGGTGACCGGCGGAGCCGGCTTCCTCGGGTCCCACCTGTGCGAGCAGCTGCTGGACCGCGGCGTCGAGGTCGTCTGCCTGGACAACTTCCTCACCGGGTCGCCGGAGAACGTGCTGCACCTGATGGAGCGACCCGGGTTCCGGCTGGTCCGCTGCGACGTCACCGACTACGTGCACGTGCCGGGCCCCGTCGACCTGGTCCTGCACTTCGCCTCCCCGGCCAGCCCGCTGGACTACCTGAAGATGCCGATCGAGACCCTCAAGGTCGGCAGCCTGGGCACGCTGCACACCCTGGGCCTGGCCAAGGAGAAGGGCGCCCGCTACCTGCTGGCCTCCACCTCCGAGGTCTATGGCGACCCACTGGAACACCCGCAGCGGGAGGACTACTGGGGCAACGTCAACCCGGTCGGCCCGCGCGGGGTCTACGACGAGGCCAAGCGGTTCAGCGAGGCGCTGACCACGGCCTACCGGACCTCCCAGGGCACTGACACCGCGATCGTGCGGATCTTCAACACCTACGGCCCGCGGATGCGCCCGGACGACGGTCGCGCCATCCCCGCGTTCGTCGGCCAGGCGCTGTCCGGCCGGCCGCTCACCGTCGCCGGGGACGGGTCGCAGACCCGGTCGATCTGCTACGTCGACGACACCGTGCGCGGCATCCTGGCCCTGGCGTTCTCCACCGAGACCGGGCCGATGAACATCGGCAACCCGGACGAGCTGTCGATGCTCGAGCTGGCCCGCTGGATCGTCGAGCTGACCGGTTCGGCCTCCGAGATCGGCTTCATCGACCTGCCGGTCGACGACCCCAAGGTGCGCCGTCCCGACACCACCCACGCCGAGCAGGCGCTGGGCTGGCACCCGACGATCACCTCCGAGGAGGGCCTGCGCAGCACCGTGGCGTGGTTCGCCGCCCAGCGCGAGGCCGCCGCCGCCCGGGCGAGCTGACGACGGGCCGGGACAGGCGGCTTCCGCCGTCCCCCACGGACGGTGACCGGCCACCCGCAGTGGTCCACATACCGCCCCTGACCTGCCCGGATGTGGGTAGAGTTCCGGCCGACCGATGCCCGGTGGCCGCTTCGAGGCGCGCGCCGGCCACCTGCCACGGGGCCTGACCACGACGGAGAACCCAGATGGGCCGCCACGCCTCCCCACGCGCCCGGTCGCGGATCGTGAGCAGACCTGCGCTGCTCGCCGGGCTGGCCCTCCTCCTGGTCGCGGTCGTCGCCGCCGGTCTGGTCTGGGGGATGCCCGGGGGCGACGACGCTGCGGCCGATGCCACGACGTGCAGCGACGAGCAGACCGTGCGGGTGACGGTGGCCCCGGAGGTCGGGCCCCTGGTGCAGCAGCTGCTGAAGGAGCCGCAGTCGCTGGGCAACGGCGCCTGCGCGGCCGCCGCGGTGACCGCCGAGGAGCCGCTGCAGACCCTGGCCGACCTCGGCGCACTGGATGCCGGCTCGCTGCCCGAGGTCTGGGTGCCGGACTCCTCGCTCTGGGCGGCCCGCGCCGGGGCCGCCGGGCTGGACGCCTCGGGCTCGCTGGCCACCTCACCGCTCGTGCTGGCCACCAGTCGCGCTGCGGCAGAAGGGCTCGGCTGGACCCAGACACCGCCGACCTGGGGCGAGGCGCTGACCACCGCACGGCCGCTCGCGGTGCCCGACCTGGCGGCCAGCGCCGAGGGCCTGTCCGTGCTGGCCGCCGTCCGCCAGTCCCTCGGCGGCGGCGAGAACGCCGACAACGCCGTCGTGCAGGCGGTGCTCGCCGCCGCTCGGGGTGAGGTCCCCTCGCCTGCCGATGCGCTGGCGGCGGGTACCAGGGGCGGTGCGGACGCCCCGCTGGTGCCGGTCAGCGAGCAGGAGGTGCTCGCGGCGAACACGGCGGCGGGCTCGGCCTCCCTGGTGGCGATCTACCCCCGGGACGGCTCCCCCTCGCTGGACTACCCGGTGCTGCGGGTCACGGCCACCGACGAGGCCGCCCGCCCGGCGGTCGACGCGGTGATCCGGGCCCTGACCTCGACGGCGTCCGGCAGCCAGGCCCGGGCTGCCGGCTTCCGCGACCAGGACGGCGCGGCTCCCGAGGGCGCCGGGCCGGAGACCGGCGTGCAGCAGGCGGCCCCGACCGCGCTGCAGCTGGACGCCGCGGCACTGCAGGCGCTGCTGGGGCGGCTGTCGAGCCTGGCCACGCCGTCCCGGCTGCTGACCGTCATCGACGTCTCCACCTCGATGAACGCCCCGGCCGGCGACGGCACCCGGGCCACCCTGGCCCGCGACGCCACCAAGAGCGCCCTCACCCTGCTGCCGGACTCCTACTCCGGCGGCCTGTGGGCCTTCGCCCACCAGCTCGACGGCGACCGCGACTTCGTCGAGCTGGCCCCGATCCGGCAGTTCGGTGCCGACGCCGGCGGGAAGACCCAGCGCCAGCTGCTCACCGAGCAGTTCGACAGCATCCCCGGCCTGCTCCAGCCCGGCGGCACCGGTCTGTACGACACCACCCTGGCCGCCGTCCGCGCCTCCCGGGACGCCTACGACCCGAAGTCGGT
>JAOPVN010000205.1 GCA_025966175.1 Modestobacter sp.
CCACCGGGCCCAGCACCTCGGGGATCACGTCGCCGGCCTTGCGGATGACGACGGTGTCGCCGATCAGCACGCCCTTGCGCTTCACCTCGCTGGCGTTGTGCAGCGTGGCCAGCTGGACGGTGGAGCCGGCGACCTTCACCGGCTCCATGAAGGCGAACGGGGTGACCCGGCCGGTGCGCCCGACGTTGACCCGGATGTCGTGCAGCTTCGTCGTCGCCTCCTCCGGGGGGTACTTGAAGGCGATGGCCCAGCGGGGGGCGCGGCTGGTCGACCCGAGCCGGCGCTGCAGCGCGACCTGGTCGATCTTGACCACGACGCCGTCGATCTCGTGCTCGACGGAGTGCCGCTGCTCGCGGTAGCGCTCGATGTAGGCCCGCACGCCCGGGAGGTCGTCGACCACCGCGTACCGGGAGCTGACCGGCAGCCCCCAGGCCTCGAGCTGCTCGTAGGCCTCCGACTGGCGCTCGGGCTCGAAGCCGCGGCGGGCGCCGATGCCGTGCACCACCATGCTGAGCGGGCGCTTGGCCGTCTCGCGGGCGTCCTTCTGCCGCAGTGACCCGGCGGCGGCGTTACGCGGGTTGGCGAACGGGGCCTTGCCTGCCTCCACCAGCCCGGCGTTGACCTCCGCGAACGCGGCGACCGGGAAGTAGACCTCGCCGCGGACCTCGAGGAACTCGGGGACGTCGTCACCGGTCAGCTGCTGCGGGACGTCGGCCATCGTGCGCACGTTGGCGGTGACGTCCTCCCCCGTCGTCCCGTCGCCGCGGGTGGCCGCGCGGACCAGCCGGCCGCGCTCGTAGACCAGGTCGATGGCCAGCCCGTCGACCTTCAACTCGCACAGGTAGTTCGCCTCCGCGGCGCCGTCGCGCTCGGCGCGGGCGGCCCATGCCGACAGCTCGTCGGAGGAGAAGGCGTTGTCCAGGCTCTGCATCCGCTCCGGGTGCGTGACCGGGGAGAAGGTGGCGGCGAAGCCGCCGTTGACCTTCTGGCTCGGCGACTCGGGGGTGACCAGGGCCGGGTGGGCGGCCTCGAGCCCCTTGAGCTCGCCCATCAGCTCGTCGTACTGGCCGTCGCTGACCAGCGGGGCGTCCTGCACGTAGTACGCGAAGGCGTACCGGTCCAGCTCCTCGGACAGGTCGCGGTGCCGGGTGCGCGCCCCATCCGGGACCTCCGTGAGGTCCTCCCGGTCGACTGTCGCGCCCACCGACGGCTGGTCGGCTTCGTCGACCGCTTCCTGCTCCACCTGGTCCGCGCTGCTCACGCTGCTCACGGTATCCGGCGGCTACGACCGGAAACGGACCCCGATGTGCCCCTCGGGGACTCCCACGACGCCGTGCGGCATCGACATCTGTCGGTCGGCGCCCCGCGCTACCGGGCTGGGCCGATGAGGATCTGGGTGCCGTCGGGGCGGTAGGTGCGCCCTCGGCTGCCTGGCGGTGCGGTGTCGTCGCGAACGACTGAGAATCCGTGGTGGACCTTGGTGTGCAGAAGGACCACCCCCTCCCCACGACTCGCTAGCTCGCCGCGGGCCCCTGGGAGTGGCCGGGTGGTGGACGTCGCACCAGCGGGCCGGGGCGTGACATCCCGCGCTCTGCACATCTACAAGCGCCGCAGTGCCGGTCTCGCCGTTCCACCGCCCGGCGCAGGTGCGGCGGGACGACCCGCTTGTCCCGGCCCAGGTTCAGCGGCAGCCCGTCGGGGTCGAGGACCATCCGGGAGATCGTGGCGTCGCAGCCGGCCCAGCGGGCGGCCGCGGCGGAGAGCGTCGCGCCGAACCCGGTCTCCGCGTCCAGGGCCGACTGCAACTCGCCCACGACATCCTCCCGACCACTCGGACATGTGTTCGAGCTCTACCGCCGGTTGGCTCGTCGAGCAAGACGAAGTCCAGCTCAGAAGCCAGAGCGGAACGGGAAGTGAAGACGTCAGAGGTCATTCGGGGAGCAGGTACTTCGCCGCCTCGCGGACGTGGGCCATCGCCGTCCGCGCGTAGGCCGGGCTGGCCCCGGCCAGCCCGCACGCGGGCGTGAGGGTGACGGCGGTGTGCAGCTGCTCGGCCGGGAAGCCCAGCTCCCGCCACCACGCGCTGAGCCGGCTGGCGGTCGCCTTGGCCGGCGGCAGGGTCGTGTCGGTGCCGGGGACGACACCCACGAGCAGGTGGGTGCCGGCCTCCACGGCCGTGCCGACGGCGTCCAGGTCCTGCACGAGCCCCAGGTCGAAGGAGAGCCCTTCGACCCCGGCGGCGCGGAAGAGGTCCAACGGCGCGCGCTGGGCGCAGCAGTGCACGACGACCGGCGCGGGCACCCGGCCGACGAGGTCGGTCAACTGCTCCTCGACGACCGTGGCCTCGACCGCGGGCAGCTTGCCGAACCCGCTGATGGTGGGCAGCCCGCCCTGCAGCACGGCGGGGACCGACGGTTCGTCCAGCTGGACGACGACGTGGGCGCCGGGCACCCGGGCGGAGACGTCGGCGACGTGCGCGGCGATGCCCTCGGCGAGGGACTGAGCGAGGTCACGCCGGGCGCCCGGGTCGACGACGGCGCGGTCACCACGGGTGCGCTCGAGGCCGGCGGCGAGCGTCCACGGCCCGGCGATCTGGAGCTTGAACGGCCCGGTGTAGCGCTCGGCGACCTCGAACAGTGCGTCCAGGTCCCGGGCCAGCATCTCCTGGGCCCGGCGCAGGTCCGCTCCGGGCCGGGACACCAGCCGCCAGCCGGCCGGAGTCAGGTCGACGAAGAGGTCGACCAGCAGCGCCGCGGTGCGGCCGATGAGATCAGCGCCCGCGCCCCGGTCGGGGAGCTCGGGCAGGTGCGGGAAGTCCGGCAGCTCGCCGGTCACCAGCCGCAGCGCCTCGACCGGGTCGGTGCCGGGGAGGGAGCCGACGCCGGAGGCCGGCCCCCACTCGGTGGGGACCGGCCTCAGGCCTTGATCGTCGGTCTCGCCGCCCGGGGCGGTGTTGTCGTCCGGCAGGTCAGTCGGCGAGGCCACGGCGACGACGGTAGCCCGCCGTCATGACGACGGCGCCGGTCAGCAGCAGGGCAGCACCGAGCCCGGCCATCTCGGCGACCGGAGCGCCGGTGTATGCCAGGGCACCGTTGCCCGAGCGGCCGCTCCCAGAACCGACCGGGTCCCGGAGCCCCCGCGGGGTGCTCGAGCCGCCGGCCGGCGGCGGGGAGACGGTGCCGCCGTCACCGCCGGTGGGCGCCGCACAGGTGATCCGGTTGCTCGTCGCCGTCCCGTGACCGACCGCCGGCGGGCTCACCGGCGAGTGCGCGGCGAAGTAGTCGACCGACGTGTCCACGTCCAGGGGGCCGGTGACCGGGTCGGTGCCGTGGGTGAAGCCGGTGAAGCTGTCACCGCCGGCGATCAGGAAGCTGTTCGCCACGACCCGGTAGCTGCCGGCCGGGTCGATCGGCGCACCGTTCAGCGTGATCGAGCAGGCGTCGACCCGGTCCCCGAACGGCCGGGCCGGGTCGTAGGAGTAGCTGAAGCCCTCGGAGGTCCCCAGGATCAGCTGCGTGGCGCGCGCCTGGTCCTTCTGGAACTGCTCCTCCAGCACCTGCTTGACGCCCGCGCCGGTCAGGGTGACCGCGTTGACCGTGTTGCCGAACGGCTGGACGTCGAACAGCTCGCTGTAGGTGACGTCCCCGGCGAGGATGTCGGTCCGCAGCCCGCCGGGGTTCATGAAAGCGATCACCGGATCGCCGTACGTCGGGCTCTTCAGCGCCTCCAGCTGGGCCTGGGCGACCAGGTTGCCGAGGCTGGACTCGGCGTCCCGGGTGGCCGCCGCCGGCGGAGCCCCGGCGCGGAGGATGTCCGCACTCGCCTGGCCGACGATCCGGTTGCCCTCGACGGACGACTGGGCGGTCCAGTAGTCCACGATCGCCTGCACGGCGGCATCCGGGGCGTTCCGGGTGACCGGCACGTTGTGCGCCGTGTAGTAGGCGGCGTTCCGGTCGACGTCACCGGTGAGCGGGTCGACCGACAGCCGGATGTCGGTCACCAGCCGGCCGTAGAAGCCGGCCTGCGTGACCAGCCGTGGCTGGCCGGCCGGGTCGGTGAGCAGGCAGTTGTAGGCCTGGTGCGAGTGCGCGCTGATGATCACGTCGACCGCGGGAGAGACGGCCGCGTTGATGTCGGTGATCGGCCCGGTCAGGCCCACGCAGCCGTCGTAGGGCGCCGGCGGCGCCGCGGCGCCCGCCTCGCCGCCCTCGTGGATGAGCACGCCGATGGACTGGATGCCCAGGGACTGCAGCACCGGCACCCACTGGTTGATGGCGGTGGCCTCGTCGATGAACTCGACGTCGGCGATGCCGGCCGGGGAGACGATGGTCGGCGTGGTGTCGGTGACGACACCGATCAGGGCCATCTGCTTGCCGCCGCCGACGTCGAAGACCTCGAACGGCGGGAGCATCGGCATCCCCGAGTCCTTCATGACCACGTTGGCGGCCAGGTAGGGGAAGTCCGCGCCGTGGAAGGGAGCGCCCTGGCTGTCGGTGAAGCAGCCATCGACCCCAGCCGTGACGCCGTCGCAAGCGGCCACGTCGTCGGAGAAGAACCCGTCGGTGGCCGCCGAGATGCGGCGCAGTTCCTGGGTGCCTCGGTCGAACTCGTGGTTGCCGACCGAGGAGACGTCCAGGTGCATCGCGTTCAGGATCTCGATGGTCGGCTCGTCCTTGAAGACGCTTGAGTTGAACGGCGAGGCGCTGATCAGGTCGCCCGCGCCGACGAAGAGCGAGCCGTCGGGGTTCGGCGTCTCGGCCTGGAAGGCGGCGCGCAGGTGGTCGACGGTGGAGGCCACGTTCGCCGCCCCGCCCACGACGATCGTGCCGTCGTCGGCGTTGCCGGGGATCCCGTCGGGACCAGGGCCGGTCCCGGTGGTGAGGATGCTGTCCCCGCCCGTGGTCAGGGAGATCCGGCCGTGGAAGTCGTTCATCGCGACGAGCTGGACGGGGATGTCCCCGGGCGAGGCGGCAGCGGCCACCGCCTCGGCGGCCGGCTCACCGGCCGGCGCCTCCGTCGTGCCGGGCGCCTCGCCGGCGGACTCAGCCGCGGTAGCGGTGGAGTCGGTGGTGGACGCGGCATCGGTGCCGTTCGGTTCGGCAGGCGTCCCGGTCGCGACGGCGTCGCTGCTGGCGGAAGGGTCATCGGTCGACCCCGACCCCGACCCCGGCCCGGTGCCGGTGGAGTCGGTGGGGGTCCGCTCCGCCGCCGCGGTGGACGCCGCCGAGTCGCTCGCCGGCGTCGTGGCGGTGGGGTCGGCGAGAGCAGCCGTGGGCAGGCCCAGGACGGCGGACGAGGCCACCGCCAGGACGGCGAGAGACAGGCGCGTTCGGCGCACGGAGTCCTCCATGGACAGGCGTCATCTGACCGCGCGCTGGCGGCCTGTTCAGCGGAGCTGACGAGCCCGGCTGAGGGGCGGGGCAACGTGGGCCGGGTAGAACCGGTCCGTCACGGCACGTTAGCCGCCGGCTCAGGGCGAGCCAAGAGTCTGTTGTGAATCGACGGATTCCGTTCACCGGCGCGCAATCCCCGGCTCGACCCGGTATCCCGCAGCGACAGGCGGACGGGGCCGGGACCTCAGGCGGCGGTCAGGACCGTGCCCTGCCCGAGCACCCGGTCGCCGCGCAGCGCATCCGGTGCGTAGAGCACCGCGGACTGCCCGGGCGCCACGCCGCGCTGCCGCTCGGCGAACTCGATGCGCAGGCCGCCGTCCTCGGTGCCGGAGACCGCGCACGGCACCGGCGCACCGTGCGCGCGCAGCTGGACCGTCGCGGTGAAGGGCAGCTCGGGCGCCGACCCGGTCCAGCTCGGCGTGCCGGTGAGCACCTCGTCGACCTCGGCCTGCTCGGCGGTGCCGATCGTCACCGTGCGGCTGACCGGCTCGATGCCCAGCACGTACCGCGGCCGCTGGTCGCCGGCGCTGACCCCGAGCCCGCGCCGCTGGCCGATGGTGAAGCCGTAGGCACCGGCGTGGGTGCCGACCGTCGCGCCGGTCGCCGCGTCGACCACCGGGCCGGGCTGCTCCCCCAGCCGCCGGGTCAGGAAGCCGCGGGTGTCACCGTCGGAGATGAAGCAGATGTCGTGCGAGTCGGGCTTGGTGGCGACCGCGTAGCCGCGCTCGGCGGCCAGCTGGCGTACCCGCTCCTTGGTCATCGACCCCAGCGGGAACACCGCGCCGGCCAGCTGCCGCGCGGTGAGCACGCCCAGCACGTAGGACTGGTCCTTGGCCGCGTCCACCGACCGGCGCAGCTCGCCCTCGGAGAGCCGCGCGTGGTGGCCGGTGACGACGGCGTCGAAGCCCAGCGCCTGCGCGCGGTCCAGGACCGCGGAGAACTTGATCTTCTCGTTGCACCGCAGGCACGGGTTGGGCGTGCGGCCCGCGGCGTACTCGGCGACGAAGTCCTCGACGACGTCCTCCCGGAATCGGTCGGCGAGGTCCCACACGTAGAACGGGATCCCCAGCTCGTCGGCGACCCGGCGCGCGTCGTGGGCATCCTCGACGCTGCAGCAGCCGCGAGCACCGCTGCGCAGCGTCTGCCGGTCGGGTGAGAGGGCGAGGTGGACGCCGGTGACGTCGTGCCCGGCCTCGACGGCCAGAGCTGCGGCGACCGCGGAGTCCACTCCCCCGCTCATCGCGGCGATGAGGCGCACGGTCAGCGCCCGCCCATGCCGGCCCGGCGGGCCCGCTCCACCACCG
>JAOPVN010000302.1 GCA_025966175.1 Modestobacter sp.
GGGGCGTTGAACTTCGAGCTGAGCAACAACTTCGTGACCTACCTGGGCTGGCTCTACGACTGGGGCGCCCCGCTGACGCTCATCGGGGAGTCCGAGCAGCAGGTCGCCGACGCCCGCCGCGAGCTGGTCCGCATCGGCATCGACCGCCTGGCCGGTGCCGCTGTCGGCAGTCCGGAGGAGCTGGCTGCGGGTCGGGAGCTGGGTTCCTACCCGGTGACGGACTTCGCCGGCCTGGCCGCTCAGCTCACCGCGCACGAGGACACCGTCGTCCTGGACGCCCGCCGCGACGACGAGCGCGCCGACGGCGGGGTGCGGGGTTCCCTCCACATCCCCGTCCACGACCTCCCCGGGCGGATCGACGACGTCCCTGCCGGGGAGGTCTGGGTCTACTGCGGCTCGGGCTACCGCGCCTCGATCGCCGCATCGATCCTGGCTCGCGCCGGCCGTCGCCCCGTGCTGGTCGACGGTGGTTACGGCGACCCCGACACCGGGTCGGCCGCCGTCGGGCTGCACGCCACGTCGGTCCCGGTCTGAGGGGCGAGCTCCGATGTGTCGAGCAGTCGCCTGTCGAACCTGCGGCCTGACCACCTGGGCCGGCTGTGGTCAGCACGTCGACCGGGTTCTCGCCGGCGTCCCGTCCGCCCAGCGCTGCCCCGGCCACGCTCCCGCGGCCACATCCACCGGAGTCGGCTGGCTCCGCCGGCTGCTGCGCCGCTCCTGAACTCCGGTCGCCGCTGGCGCCCCCGCCCGGTGGCGACCGGCCCTCCTCGAACAGAAGAAGACATCACCCGATGACCAGCCCTGTCCTCATCGCCCCCGACGCCGTGGCCGCCCAGCTCGACGACCCGGCCACCCGAACCCTCCTCGACGTCCGCACCCCGGCTGAGTACGAGACCGCGCACGTCCCTGGCTCGATCAACGTCCCCCTGGCCTTCGTCCACGAGCACGCCGAAACCCTCGCTGCCGCCCTCAACGGGCCGGTCGTGCTGGTCTGCCAGACCGGCAACCGCGCCCGCACCGCCCACGACGCACTCGCCGCCGCCGGTGCCGGTGCCGAACAACTCTCGGTCCTCGACGGCGGGATGAACGCCCACACCGCCAGCGGGCATCCGGTGCGCCGCGGCCGCCGGCGGTGGGCACTGGAGCGCCAGGTCCGCCTGCTCACCGGCGGCATCGTCGCCGGAAGCGTCCTGGCCTCCATCCGCTTCCCCAAGGCCCGCTTCCTGGCCGGGGCCATCGGCACAGGTCTGAGCGTGGCGGCAATGACCGACACCTGCGCCCTGGGCGCAGCCCTCTCGGCCCTGCCCTACAACCGGGGCGATCAGCCGGTCAAGCTCGACGACGTCCTGGACGTGCTGCGGTCGGCCACCACCGGATCCATCCGCGCCACCGCTAACGCCACCGCGGACTCGTGATCGCCGCGGCGATCGGCCTCGGCCTGGTCATCGGCGCCCTCGTCGGACTCCTCGGCGGAGGCGGGTCGATCCTGGCCGTGCCCGCCCTGGTCTACGTCGTCGGCCAGCCGCTGCCCCAGGCCGTGGCCACATCGCTGCTGGTCGTCGGCGTCACCGCTGTGGTCGCCCTGCTGCCCAGACTGCGCGCCCGCCAGATCGTCTGGCGGATCGCCGTGCTCTTCGGCGCAGCCGGGGCGGCGACGGCCTTCGCCGGGGCCGCGGTCAACCGACTGCTGCCCGACGGCATGGTTCTTGCGCTGTTTGCGCTGCTGATGGTCGCGGCCGGGGTCCGGATGCTGCAGGACAAGCCGGCCACCGGCGCCGCCTGCGCCACTGATCACGGGACCGTCAACTGGCGCCGCTGCCTGCCCCGCACCATGGTCGGTGGACTCGTCGTCGGGTTCCTCACCGGGCTGCTCGGCGTCGGCGGCGGGTTCCTGATCATCCCCGTGCTGGTCATCGTGCTCGGCCTCTCGATGACCACGGCCATCGGCACCTCGCTCGTCATCGTGGCCGTCAACTCCGCCGCAGGATTCGCCGCCCACGCCAGCGACGCCCCCATCGACGTCCCCATCACCGTCGGCTTCACCGCAGCCGCAGTCGTCGCCGCTTTGGGTGCCGGGCGCTTCGGCGCGTACCTGGACACCGGCCGGCTCAAGCGCTGGTTTGCCTGGCTCGTGTTCGCCGTCGCCGCTCTCGTGCTCGTCCAGGTCGGCATCAGCGCCGCTTCGAGCTGACTCCCCGCTCACGCTCTGCTTCGCACTTACGGGCGCCCTTAGATGTCGTCCTCTATCCAAGGGTCGAGCGGGTTGGTCCTCAGCCTGCTGGGTCACGGTGATCGAGGTGGGTAGCTCATCCTCCGAGGCCGCTCACGAGGCGAGCCGTTTCAGCCCGTCGGCGCCCACGTTGCGTCCCAGTCGCAACGTCGCCGGAGGCCGCCTCGTTGACGACCCAGCCTGGAGACGCCCCGGCCGCCGGGTAGCGAGAGCCGGTGCGACACGACGCGTCGGCAGACTGTTGTTCATGGCAGAGCAGGTTGATCCCGGATGGGTTCGCAGCGGGTGGGGCCACCGGGTGGAGTCTCAGGACGAGGCGTTCCGCGCAATCATGCGCATCGTCTCGCTGGCAGCCGGCCGCCGGTACGTCTGGCGGGGTTGCACGAGCAGCAAATACCGCGTGCGATCGTCTCTCTTACGGAAGCTCATCGTAGAGGAATCCGAGCAGCTACCGAACGAGACGCTGATGCGGCAACACGAGCTCGCCATCCTCCGAGAGGCGCGCGAGTGGGGCCTTGCGATAGAGATGGGGCTGCTCGCGTCCGATCTCTACCTGTTGGCGCACCTGCAGCACCATGGGCTACCGACGCGACTGCTCGACGTTTCCTACAACCCGATGACCGCGCTCTGGTTCGCCTGTGAGGGCAATGATGACGTACCGGGAGCGCTGTTTGCCTTTGATGCGACCTCGCTGCCGACCTACCCGACGATCGACCCGCAGCAGCGTCAGACGTACGGGCTGCAATCGGATCCATTCGCTTGGACGCTGCGCTACGCGTTGCGGCAGTCGGCGCTCTACTCGAAGCCGTTCCTCGTCCGCCCAACGATCCCCAACGCGCGCATGCAGGCTCAGGAGGGTCTCTTTCTCTCCGGCATTGTCCCGACCGCCGACACCCCGGGGGGCATTGACGGCCTCCCGATCCAGCTCGGCACACCGCCGGGCAAGGAGAAGCTGGCGGCCCTGTTCGGCGAGGGCAACCGCCAGGCAGGTCGGCCGGCAAGCCTGCCCTTCTGCGCGCTGGTCATCCCGGCGCGCCTCAAGGCGACGGTCAGGAACCACCTGACGGCGCTGAACCGCAGGCGCAGCGTGATGTACCCGGACGTGGATGGGTTTCGAGAGGCATACCGGGGCGACTACGTCGAACTCCATCCACTGCCGACCGTGGTCTCTGCGTACGACGACGAGGACGCAGGCAAGGTATAGCGGAACTTCGGTTATCCCTCGACTGGCATCGGGCTGGTGGTCCGGTCGCTGGGGGAGTACGGCGACGTCGTCCACCTGCTGGCCTACACCGGCCTCCGATTCGGTGAGATGGCCGGACTCCGGGTCCGTCGGGTGGGCTTCCTCCGCAAGCGGCTCACCGTCGCCGAGCGCGCCACCGAGGTCGGCGGCACCGTCGAGTACGGCGCCCCCAAGACCCACCAGCAGCGCACTGTGCCCATCCCCGGCGTGCTCCGGCGCCGCTGTCGCGGCGATGCGAGTGCAAGGGCCCAACGACCTCCTGCTGACCTCGCCGGAAGGTGCGGGTGCTGCGCTCGGGCAACCTCCGGCGGCGGGTGTTCGACCCGGCGGCCCGAGCGGCCGAGCTGGAGGACCTCAGCCCGCACGACCGCCGGCACACCGCCGCCAGCCTCCTGGTGGCCAGCGGCGCTAACGTCAAAGCGGTCCAGCGGATGCTCGGGGACGCCTCGGCCGCGATGACCCTGGACGTCTACTGCGGGCTCTTCGACGACGACCTCGGCGGGCTCGCCGATCGCATGGACGCCGCGCACGACGCCCACACTTCTTCGCGACGTGTGGGCGCCGTGTGGGCGCGGGACCTGATCGTCAAGATCACCGATCGGCCGCCAAGCCGCTGGGCTGCGGTTACACCGGTGGGGCGGGTGGGGCTCGAACCCACGACCCAGGGATTATGAGTCCCATGCTCTGACCGGCTGAGCTACCGCCCCAGGGCGTCACGCTAGCGTCTGGCGGGCGGCGCCCGACGGCTGACTCCGGGCCTCCGCGACAGCTGGACAGATTCTGCCTTGATCGTCCACGTGTCGCGACAAGATCTGCCCTGACCTGCGAAATTGATCGCCACACTGGACCCCTCAAGTCCCAGATGTCTCATCCGCACCAGTCCGCACTGGCGCGGTGAGGTTGCGATCGGGCAAACTGTCCCCGGTCGCTCTCAGAGCCGCCGAGGTACGCAACGCAGTTCATCGCACGACAGGTCCGTTGGGGAAGACGGAGTCAGTCGAGTCGATGGAGGTGCGCCGTGCAGCGACGGTCAACCCAGGGTGTCGTCTTCGTGCATGCGTGCCCGAAGGCTCTTTGCCAGCATGTCGAATGGGCGCTCGAGCGCGTCGTCGGCACGCCGGTGTCCTTGTCATGGGCTGAGCAGCCCGTGGCGCACGGGTCCTACCGTGCCGAGGTCGCCTGGACGGGCGCGCCCGGCACCGGGGCCCGGTTGGTGGCTGCCCTGAAGCAGTGGCCGATGTTGCGCTTCGAGGTCACCGAAGAGGCCAGCCACGGCAACGACGGCGAGCGCATGTCCTACGTGCCCGGGCACGGCGTGTACCGCTCCCCGGTCAGCGCCAACGGGGACCTGATCATCAACGAGGGTCAGCTGCGGCACCTGGCCGCCACCGCCACCTCGGTCGAGGCCTTCCGGCACGGCGTCGACACCCTGCTGGGTGCCGCCTGGGACGCCGACCTCGAGGCCTACCGCTACGCCGGCGACGGCACCCCGGTCACCTGGCTGCACCAGGTCGTCTGATCAAGGACCCCGCTGCCCCCCACGCCTCGCAAGCTCGGCGCGGCCCCCTGCAGCGGGGCCGTCGGACGGCGGCGCGCTGATCCGCCACTCGTCCCGACACGACGAACGGCCCGGCACCCCTCCGCAGGGGTGCCGGGCCGCTGTCTCGTCTGCGGGCTACAGCGGGATGTTCCCGTGCGCGCCTCGGCCCGACGGCGCCTCGGCCAGCGCGGCCACCAGCCGGCGCTTGGTCTCCGAGGGGTCCACCACGTCGTCCACGACGCCGATCTCCCGGGCCCGGTTGACCCCGCCGGCGATCCGCTCGTGCTCGGCGGCCAGCTGCGCGTGCAGCGCCTCCCGCTCACCGGGCTGGGCCGCGGCGAGCTTCTTCCGGTGCAGGATCCCGACCGCGGCCTTGGCGCCCATGACGGCGACCTCGGCACCCGGCCAGGCGAACACGGCGGTGGCGCCGAGCGACCGGGCGTTCATCGCGATGTAGGCGCCGCCGTAGGACTTGCGGGTCACCAGGGTCACCCGCGGCACGACCGCCTCGGCGAAGGCGTGCAGCAGCTTCGCGCCGCGGCGCACCACGCCGTCCCACTCCTGGCCGACGCCCGGCAGGTACCCGGGGACGTCGACCAGCACGACCAGCGGCACCCCGAAGGCGTCGCACATCCGCACGAACCGGGCCGCCTTCTCCGCCGAGGCGGAGTCCAGGCAGCCGCCCAGCCGCAGCGGGTTGTTGGCGATGACCCCGACGGTCCGGCCGGCCATCCGGCCCAGCGTGGTGATGATGTTGGGCGCGAACCGGGGGTGCAGCTCCAGGCCCGGGGCGTCCAGCAGCGCAGCGACCAGCGGCTTGACGTCGTAGGCGCGGTTGCGCTGCTCGGGCAGCAGCGCGCCGAGGTCGACGTCGGGCTCGCTCTCGGCGGGGGAGAAGCTGCCCTGGGCGGCGAGCAGGTCGACCGCCGTTCGCGCGGTCTCCAGCGCCTCGGCCTCGCTGTCGGTCACCACGTGCACGACGCCGGAGCGCCGGCCGTGGGTGTCCGGGCCGCCGAGGCTCTCCATGTCGACGTCCTCGCCGGTGACCGAGCGGACGACGTCGGGACCGGTCACGAACACCCGGCCCGCCGGGCCCATGATCACCAGGTCGGTCAGCGCCGGCCCGTAGGCGGCGCCACCGGCGGCCGGCCCGAGGACGACGGAGATCTGCGGCACCCGGCCGGAGGCCCGCACCATGGCGGCGAAGACCTCGCCGACCGCGTGCAGGGCGGTGACGCCCTCGGCCAGCCGGGCGCCGCCGGAGTGCCAGATGCCGACGACCGGCACCCGCTCGCGCAGCGCCGCGTCGATCGCGTCGACGATGTGCCGGCAGCCGTCGATGCCCATCGCGCCGCCCATGATCGTGGCGTCGGTGCAGTAGGCGATCGCGGGAGAACCCGAGACGGTGCCCCGGGCGGCGAGGACACCGGAGGTGTCCCGGGGGGCCAGCGTCTGCATCGACCCGGGGTCGAAGAACCGGGCGAGCCGGTCCTCCGGGTCCCGCGGGTCGATGGTCGGGGCGGGGGCCGGGTCGGCGTGGACCGTGGTCATGAGGAGCTCCTCACAGGGGCAGCGGGGTCCTTCGTCACGCCGTCGTGAACACCAGGGCCATGTTGTGGCCGCCGAAGCCGAACGAGTCGTTCAGCGCGGCGGAGAAGGTCGCCTTCCGCGGCTCGCGGCGGACGATGTCGAGGGCCTGGACGGCGGCGTCGTCGTCGGGATCATCCAGGTTGGCCGTCGCCGGCACGATCTGGTCGCGCAGCGCGAGGATCGTGAAGACCGACTCCAGCGCACCGGCGGCACCCAGCAGGTGGCCGGTCTGGCTCTTCGTGGCGGTGACCAGGGCGTGGTCGCCGATGGCGTTGCGGATCGCGTTGGCCTCGGCCGTGTCACCGATCGGGGTGGAGGTGGCGTGGGCGTTGACGTGGCCGATGTCGGCCGGGGTCAGCCCGGCGTCGCGGATCGCCGCGACGATCGCCCGCCCGGCGCCCTCACCCTCAGGGTGCGGCGCGACCAGGTCGTAGCCGTCGGCGGTGCCGCCGGCACCGGCCAGCCGGGCGTAGATGGTCGCCCCCCGGGCGGCGGCCGCGTCGGCCCGCTCCAGCACGAGAGCGGCGGCGCCCTCGCCCAGCACGAAGCCGTCCCGGCC
>JAOPVN010000330.1 GCA_025966175.1 Modestobacter sp.
CAGCCAGGTGGCTCAGGGTCTGCTGGCCGCCCTCGATCGCGTGGTACTTCTCGACCGCCTCGTCGCGCAGCTCCTTGGTGGGGAACACCGTGCGCATCTCGAGCCGGGTCGCCGCGCCGTCGGGCGCAAGCGTCAAGACCGACTCGAAGGCGTTCGGGTCGCCGCGGGACTCACCGTGCAGCAGCGCGATCCGCTCCGGCGGGGCGATCTCGGTCCAGCAGATCCACTCGGTGTAGTCCGTCCCGTCCGGTCCGTGCATCACGAAGTCCCACACCCCGCCGACGCGGAACTCGAACGCTCGCGTGGTGGTGGTGAACCCCTCCGGTCCCCACCACCGCGACAGGTGCCGCACCTCGGTGAACGCCTCGAACACCAGCTCCCGTGGGGCACTGATGACCCGGGAGATCACGATCTCGCGGTCGGCCGTCGCCGGCTCCGCCCGCGTTTCTTGCCTTCCTGCTGCCATCGGTCATTCCTCCTGTTGTGTCTGCTTGAGGTCCTGCACGTAGGTGTCCAGCCGGTCGAAACTCTCGTTCCAGAACCGCTCGAACCCGCCGGTCCACTCGTGGACCGGCCGCAGCCCGCGGGCGTCCAGGCCGTAGAGGCGCTGCTTGCCCGCCCCGCGGACCCGCACCAGCCTCACCTCCCGGAGCACCCGCAGGTGCTTGGACGCCCCCGGCTGCGTCATCCCCAGCTCCTGGGCCAACTCGGTCACCGGCCGCTCACCCGCCCGCAGCAGCACCAGGATCTCCCGGCGCTGCGGCTCGGCGATCGCGTTGAAGACGTCCGACGTCGTCGCTGCTCGTGCCATGGTCATCATCATATTCCGATATCGGCATGCGTCAACCCTGTGAAATCAAGCGGGTCTTGTCAGATGACGATCGTGACGCTGCGCAGCCAGCTAGCCAACGGATCAAGATCAATCCCGCAGGTTTGCCACGGCGACCTCGCCCTCGACCGACGGCCGGGCGTCGCTTGTTCGAGGTGAGGAGGCGGAGGCGACCGCATCGGGAGGGGAGCGCCATGTCCTCGTCGCAACAGCGATTCGACCGGCTACCCGGTACGTGCTTGTGGGAAGGGGGGCGGGGTGCACACAGCGCGGTCAAGGGCCTGAATAGGCGTGCCATGGTCGATGTGGAGGCCTTCGGGACGCGGGTTCGTCTTGACCAAGAGGTGGTCGACCGAGCGACTCAGCCGCGAGGCAGCGCCCGGCCGTCGGGCAGGGTGCGCCCGCTCAGGAGTGCCACGAGACGACCGCTGTCGGCGCGCACGACGTCACCCGTGCCCCAGTTCCAGTTCGTGTCGGAAGCCTCGAGACGGACGCCGGTCAGGTCGACGCCGAACACCGCACCGTTGGCGGCGGTGAGCTGGTCGAGGACGGCGATCACCGCCTCTTGCGGCGCGACCGCCGGCCGGTCGAGCGCGACGGTGATGTCGAGGGCGTGGATGACGGCGTGGCTGAGCGCGCCGGCGGCGCCGCCGCCCGGCGGCTGCCACGAGTGCAGCAGCGGAGAGTGCAGCGCGTCCAGCTGGTCGGCGAGCGGCAGGGAGGCGTCGCGCGCGGCCACGGTGTCGGAGAGGACGCCGAAGTCGCCGCCGGCCGCGGCCATCTCGGCGCCGAACTGCGCGGGTGTCAGCCGTACCGGCATCGACACATGCGCGACCACGTGGCGGACCTGCCACTTCTCGCACAGCGACGGGGCGTCCCAGGTGTCGGCGGGCGCGGCGGCGAGGTGGTTGGCGAGGCCGTCGTAGATCGGTGCCACCCAGGACTGCAGGTCGGTCACGGTCGCTCCTCTCGGATCAGGTGGGCGAGGTGCTCCTCGAGCTTGTCGAGGGAGGTGAGGAAGCCGGCGCGGGCCTCTGGTGAGCGCATCGGCTGGGGCACGTGCCGCTGTTCGCCTCGACCCAGGTCAGCCGTTCGGGCGGGACGGTAGTCGGCGCCTCCTCTGCTGGCCATGGGCGCAAGCGTCCCGATCAACGTGCATCGATTCATCACCACGAATCGGCTTGGAGCGTCGTGGTCGGCGCGAGCTGGAGCGGCGCGATCGAAGCCCCGCGTGGCGCCCTCGGTCGAGGACGCAGTCGGGCGACCGAGGTGACCCGCTGCGGCTTCCGAGGCAGCCCGCGATCGAGACAGGGTGTGAGCAGGTGATGCGGCCGGGCAGGATGGCGAAATGGAACGTGTGCTCGGTGTCGGCGGATACTTCCTGCGGGCCGCCGACCCGGTGGCTCTGGGTGCCTGGTACCGAGAGTGCCTGGGACTGGACGCCGATGAGAACGGCCTGTGGCGTCAGGACGCCGGCGTGACCGTATTCGCGACGTTCGAGTCCGGCACCGGGTATTTCGGCTCCCACGCGCAGCAGACGATGCTCAACTTCCGGGTCGGCGACCTGGACGCCATGCTCGCGCAACTGCGTGCCCAGGGAGCGGACGTCGCCCAGGAGACCCAGGACATGGAGGGCGTCGGTCGGTTCGGCTGGGTCACCGATCCTGAGGGCAATCGGGTCGAGCTGTGGCAGCCCAGCTGACGTTGTCCCTGCGTAGCCGGTGACGTGCGGGTGGCCGGCTCGATCGGCTCAGCGAGTGCGAGGACCTCGCGGACCGACGGCCCGCTACCGTCCGTCGGCATACCGGCTATCTGGAGGTCCGCGTGTCGCAGGTCATCGACTACGAGAACGTGTCCACCGGCGGACTGGAGTCGTCCCCGGTCGCCGGGGCGCTCGCCGGCTTGAGGGCCAACGAGGCGCGCTACTACCGCAACAAGTACGACCACGCCTTCACCGTCGACCCTGCGAGCGACGCGACGGAGGTGGTCGACTGGGTGCACCGCATCCTCCGGGAGGAGCGGGACATCGTCATCTCGGCCCGGCCGCTCGAGGCGACGACCTTCGAGGTCGACGGGCTCCGGATGGCCTACGTGTTCTACGACTCCGGACTCGCCATCAACGTGATGTACAGCCTGGCGGCCGGGGGTAAGCGTGCGGTCGGGTTCAAGCTGTCCGAGGGGATGGAGGTCCCCGAGGAACTCGCATCCCGCTTCAAGTTCGCGAGGCAGAAGTCGAAGCTCGCCGGCACGATCCGCGGCTCCTTCTTCGTGATCAAGGGCGAGTACTGAGGAACCGACGTCTCCGCGGCGGGCATTCCTCAGCTTCTCGTGGGTGACCGCCAGCTCGCCCGCCGGGCCACGGACGCTGCGGCGACTGTCCAGCACCAGCTGTGCTGCCGGAACTCCTCGGGGTCCTTGCTCCGTCGGCCCACCCGGGCCCTCCCTCCCTGGCTTGCGCCAAGTCCGGAGGTGTTCAGCCGACGGGGGTCACGTCACGCTCGCAGTCCTCGGCGGGAGCCGCCGAGGGTGGCTTGGTAGGTGATTCCTTGACCCCCGACGCGGGCGTGGTTGCCTCGTGGGCCAGGGCCGGCTGATGGTGAAGCGGGACGGCCCGGCCCGCAGGCTCGTCCCGACCCGCCAACCCATCCGGTGTGTTCCCCCTCATCGCTCCGCTGACGGTGGCCTCGGTACGGCTGCCGGTCGCAAGCCCGGCGGCCCGGTCACCTCAGCGCCTCCCGCAGGACGTCGGCGGTCTCGAGGTACCACTCGCGGACCCGCTCGGCCCGCTCTCGGGCGCCGCCGTCCAGGTAGTCGGAGAAGCCGGCGTGGCCGTTGGCGGCCGCCGTCCCGACGATGTCGTAGCTCCACTCGTGGTTGTGTCGCACCGCCGTCACGAGGTCGTCCCGGTCTGCGTCGGGGAGTCCGTAGCTGTCGACGAACAGCCGGAAGCGCGCCAGCACCTGGCCGCGCCGGGCGTCGTCGATGTGGCGATCCGGCCGCAGCGGCGTCCAGAGCCTGGCGGCGCAGGCGACGTCCCAGACCCGCGAGGCGGGGCTGGCCAGGTCGAAGTCGATCAGGGCGACGGCCCGTCCCTCGCGGAAGACGACGTTGTCCAGGTTGACGTCGTTGTGGCTGACCAGCCCACCGGCGAAGGGAGCGGGGGGCGAGGGCGGCCAGGCGTGCGGCGCCGGGTCGAAGCTGCTGACCGCCCGGTGGTAGTCGCGGAGCAGGTGGGCCACGCTGGCGAGCGCCTCGGCGGTGAGCGCCCACGCGGGGTACGGCGGCGTGATGGCGGTGCCGGGGAGGTAGGAGAGGACCTCGCGGCCCTGCTCGTCCACCCCGAGGAACCGGGGTGCGCCGGTGAACCCCACCGCGCCGAGGTGGCCGAGGAGGGCGTGGGTGGCCGGGCTGGTGGGCCGCAGCGGCCGGCGGACGGTGTCGCCGATCCGGAGGACCCGACCCCGGTTGGCGGTGCCGCCGACGAGCAGGACCTCGGGTTCGCTCCGCTCGAGCACCGGTTCCTCCAGGCTCTCGTCCGGCCGCGTCCGCCGGAGGGCTGTCACGCCTCGTCGAGGACGGCCCGGGCCAGGGACGTGTGCGTCACGATGCCAGCGACCAGGCCACTGCGGAGGGCGGCGCGCACGGCGGCCGCCTTGCGGATGCCATAGGGGATGACGATGACCTCGGGGATCGCCCGCATCTCCTCGGCGCTGAGGGCGATCATGCGCTCGGCCAGCTCGGTCGGTACCGGGGTGCCGTCGGCCGCCACCAGGACCCCGGAGATGTCGGCGCAGACGCCGAGGTCGCGCAGCGCCGCGCGGTCGTGCACGGAGGCGGCGTCGTACAGGGTGGACTGACCCGCCTCCCAGAGCCCCACGCCGGCCACGGCCTTGGTGACCAGCGGCAGCTGACCGAATGCGCGGGCGACCTCGGGCTGCTGGCGGAGGGCGCGCGCCGTCGCGGCGTCGGCGACCGTCAGCGGTGCGTAGAAGTAGTGGGCCACCCCACCCGACGCGGTCGCGACGTCCCGGACGGCGTCCACCGAGGTGTCGGGGCCGTCCGGGAGCGTCAGCGCTCCGGTGAGCTGGACGACGGGTGTGCCGGGCAGCCGGGGCAGCACCCGGGCCATCGCGCTCACCGACCGCGCCCACGCGAGCCCCAGGACGTCCCCGGGCGTGATGATCTCGGCGAGCAGTTGCGCGGCGGCGCGGCCGACGTGCTCGCGGAGGGCCTGCGCGTCCTCGTCGGGGCTGGCGACGACGATCGAGTGCTGCAGCCCGAACCGGTCGCGCAACTGCGCGGACAGGTCGACGTCGATCTCGCCCTCGTGCCTGATCTCGATCCGCACCAGGCCACTCGTGCGTGCGGTGTCGAGGAGTCGGGCCACCTTGAACCGGCTCATGCCGAACTCCTCGGCGATCTCGATCTTGGATCGGCCGTCGAGGTAGTAGCGACGAGCCACCGAGGCCGTGAGCACGACCTGGGCCGGCCCGGTCACTGGGTCAGACACCGTCATCACTTCCGCTCAACCGAGCACGTAGACGCCCATCCTTGCAGAGGGTTGACGACGACGACGTGAAGGTTGAGACTCCCGTCACACGGATGAGTGAGTGGCTGCTCATGTGAGCGCACTCTGCTCGCGCTTGCCCCGCCCGGGAGAGGTCCATGCCTTCAGCCCAGCCGGCCACGCTCGCCCGACCGTCGCGACGGCGGCACGCCCCGCACGGTCGCGTCCGTCTCGCCCCGGCCGCCACGGTGGCCACCGTCCTGGCGCTGACCGTCAGCGGGTGCGCCGGCTGGGGCGGGGGCCCGACCGGTGGTGGACCGAACAGCATCAACGTGCTGATGGTCAACAACCCGCAGATGGTCGACCTGCAGCAGTTGGCCGCGGAGCACTTCACCGCCGAGACCGGCGTCAGCGTGAACTTCACCGTCCTGCCCGAGAACGACGTGCGGGACAAGATCAGTCAGGAGTTCTCCAGTCAGGCGGGTCAGTACGACGTCGCGACCCTGAGCAACTTCGAGATCCCGATCTACGCCCGCAGCCAGTGGATCGCCCCGCTGGACGACTACGTCGCCGCCGACCCCGGCTTCGCCCAGTCCGACATCCTGGCGCCGATGACCGCGTCCCTGTCCGGGGACGACGGCAAGCTCTACGGGGAGCCCTTCTACGGCGAGTCCTCGTTCCTGATGTACCGCAAGGACGTGCTGGCCGACGCCGGCATCGAGATGCCGGCCAAGCCGACCTGGCAGCAGGTTGCCGACATCGCGGCGAAGGTCGACGGCGCGCAGCCGGGGATGGCCGGGATCTGCCTGCGTGGGCAGCCCGGCTGGGGGCAGCTGTTCGCGCCCCTGACGACCGTGGTCAACACCTTCGGTGGCACCTGGTTCACCAAGGACTGGACGGCCCAGGTCGACAGCCCGGAGTTCCGGAAGGCCACCCAGTTCTACGTGGACCTGGTCCGGGCGCACGGCGAGGTCGGTGCGCCGCAGGCCGGCTTCACCGAGTGCCTCAACAACCTGGAACAGGGCAACGCCGCCATGTGGTACGACGCCACCTCCGCCGCCGGGTCGCTGGAGGCGGAGGGTTCGCCCGTGCGCGGCAAGATCGGCTACGTCGCCGCTCCGGTCGTCGAGACCCAGAGCGCGGGCTGGCTGTACGCATGGTCGTGGAGCATCCAGCAGGCGAGCCACAAGAAGGACGCCGCCTGGCGGTTCATCTCGTGGGCGTCCAGCCGGAAGTACGAGGAGCTCGTCGGCTCGGAGCTCGGCTGGGCCCGGGTGCCCGCCGGGAAGCGGATGTCGACGTACTCGAATCCCGACTACCTGGCCCAGGCCTCGGCGTTCGCAGAGCCGACCCTGGCCGCCATCCAGGCCGCGAACCCGAACGACCCGGGCGCGCAGCCCCGGCCGGCCCCGGGCATCCAGTTCGTGGACATCCCTGAGTTCCCGGATCTCGCGACCCAGGTGTCCCAGGACGTCAGCTCGGCGATCGCCGGCCGGATGACCGTGGACGAGGCGCTGAAACGGGGACAGCAGCTCGCCGACGACGTGGCCCAGCGCTACCGGACCCGGACGTCGAAGTGACCGGGCCGGCAGGACGACAGCAGGGGAAGGCGGCGGGATGAGCACCACCCTCGAGGCCAGCCGCGGACGCGGTCAGCAACCGCCGACGCCGCCGCCGCCCCCGCCGCCCTCGCCGCCGCCGAGCGGAGCGCTCCGCCGGTCTGCCGACGGGGCCCGCCGGGCGCCGTTGCTCCCGGCGCTGGTCTTCACGATCATCGTCACCCAGGTGCCGTTCGTGGTGACCCTGATCGTGTCGTTCATGAACTGGAACGCCTACTACCCGAACGAGCGCGGCTTCGCCGGCCTGGGCAACTACGCCAGCGTGCTGACCGATGTCAACATGCGCCACGCCATCCTCACCACGGTCATCCTCACCGTGGTCGTGGTCCTGGTCAGCCTGCTGCTGGGGATGGCCATCGCGCTGCTGCTCGACCGGAAGTTCCGCGGTCGGGGCGTGGTGCGCACCATGATGATCACGCCGTTCCTCATCGTCCCGGTGGCCGCGGCGCTGCTCTGGAAGCACGCCCTGTTCAACCCCGAGTACGGCCTGCTCAACGGGACGCTGACGGCGATCTGGCACCTGTTCGGCTCGAACAGCCCGCCCCAGCCGGACTGGATCACCACGGCGCCACTGGCCTCCGTGGAGATCGCCCTCATCTGGCAGTGGACGCCGTTCATGATGCTGATCCTGCTGGCGGGCCTGCAGAGCCGGCCGCTGGACGTCATCGAGGCGGCGCACATCGACGGCGCCAGCACCTGGCAGGTCTTCCGCTACATGACCTTCCCGCACCTGCGCCGCTACCTGGAGCTGGGTGGCCTGCTCGGGTCGATCTACATCGTGCAGAACTTCGACGCGGTCTTCACGATCACCTCGGGTGGGCTGGGCACGGCGAACCTCCCGTACGTGATCTACCAGACCTTCTACCAGGCCCACGACTACGGCCGGGCGTCGGCCGCCGGCGTCGTCGTCGTCATCGGCACGATCGCCATCGCCACCCTGGCGCTGCGGACGGTGTCGACCTTGTTCCAGGAGGAGAACGCGCGATGAGCTCCGTCACCGACGTGGCACCGGTGCCCGCCACCCGTACCCCCGAGGGTGAGCCGCGTGAGCCGCGCAAGCCGCGGGCCGGTGCCCTCCTGGGGCTGGTGGCCTGGCTGATCGGGTTCCTGTTCGTCGTGCCCGTGCTCTGGATGGTGCTGACGTCGCTGCACAGCGAGCAGGACGCCGCGACCAACCCGCCCTCGCTCGGGGCACCGCTCACGCTGGACGGCTACCGGGAGTTCTTCGGCGTGGGCACCGGCGCCAATCCCTGGCCGGCCCTGCTGAACTCGCTCACCGCGAGCGTGGTCTCCACGGTGCTGGTGCTGGTGCTGGCCATCCCGGCGGCCTACGCGCTGTCGATCAAGCCGGTGCGCAAGTGGACCGACGTGATGTTCTTCTTCCTGTCCACCCGGATGCTGCCGATCGTGGCCGGGCTGCTGCCCATCTACCTGTTCGCCCAGTGGAGCGGACTGCTGGACAACATCTGGCTGCTCATCGTCCTGTACACGTCGATGAACCTGCCGATCGCGGTCTGGATGATGCGCTCGTTCCTCGCCGAGGTCCCGGTGGAGATCCTCGAGGCGGCGTCGATGGACGGGGCCGGACTGCTGCGGACCCTCCGCCAGGTGGTGGCACCCATCGTCCTGCCGGGCATCGCGGCGACCTCGCTGATCTGCTTCATCTTCAGCTGGAACGAGTTGCTGCTGGCACGCACCCTGACCGGGACCGTGGCCGAGACCGCACCGGTGTACCTGACCGGTTTCGTGACCAGCCAGGGTCTGTTCCTGGCGCAGGTCTGCGCGGCGGCGTTCGTGGTCTCGCTGCCGGTGCTGATCGCGGGCTTCGCCGCCCAGGACAAGCTGGTCCAGGGACTGTCGCTGGGCGCGGTCAAGTGAGCCGGCCGGGGGCCACGATGCGGGCCTCGGTGCTGCGGGGCGTGGGCGACGTGGTCGTCGAGGAGCGGCCCGTCCCGGAGGCCGGCCCCGGGCAGGTGGTCGTGCGCGTCGCCTCGGTGGGGGTGTGCGGATCCGACGTCCACTACTACGAGCACGGGCGGATCGGGCAGTACGTCGTCGAGTCCCCGTTGGTGCTCGGGCACGAGGCGTCCGGTGAGGTGGTCGCGGTCGGGCCGGGGGTCACCTCCCCGGCCGTCGGCCAGCGGGTGTCGGTGGAGCCGGGCGTCCCGGACCTGATGTGCGAGCAGTGCCTGGCCGGCCGGTACAACCTCTGCCCGAACATGCGCTTCTTCGCGACCCCGCCCATCGACGGCGCGTTCGCCGAGTACGTGGTGGTGCACGCCGCCTTCGCGCACCCCGTGCCCGACAGCATCAGTGACGACGCCGCCGCGCTGCTCGAACCTCTGTCGGTCGGCATCTGGGCGTGCCGCAAGGGCCAGGTGAGCGCCGGCTCCCGGGTGCTGATCACCGGTGCCGGGCCGATCGGGCTGGTCAGCGTGCAGGCCGCCCGTGCCTTCGGGGCCACCGACATCGTGGTGTCCGACGTCAATCCCGCCCGCCTCGCGCTCGCCCGGGACCTCGGCGCCACCGAGGTCGTCGATGCACGGACGTCGAGCGTCGTCGATCTGCCCCGGCCACCACAGGTGCTGCTGGAGTGCTCGGGCCATCCCGCGGCCACTGTCGAGGGCATCCGCGCGCTGGCCCCGGCCGGGCGCGCCGTCCTCGTCGGGATGGGCGGCGACGAGCTCCCGCTGCCGCTGTCGGTCGTGCAGGAACGCGAACTCGAGGTCACCGGCACCTTCCGCTACGCCGGGACCTGGCCGACGGCCATCTCGCTGGTGGCGGCCGGGCGGGTCGACCTCGACCGGCTCGTCACCGGCACGTACGCCCTGGGGGAGGCGGAGGAGGCGCTGACCGCCGGCCGCCGCGACCCGCGGTCGGTGAAGGTCGTCGTCCACCCCCAGACCTGAGGTCCCCCGACCCCCGGCCCGTCCCAGCAAGGAGAGAACCAGATGGCCTCCGTCACCTACGACCGGGCGACCCGCATCTACCCGGGCTCCGAGAAGCCGGCGGTCGACGCGCTCGACCTGCAGATCGCCGACGGGGAGTTCCTCGTCCTGGTCGGCCCGTCCGGCTGCGGCAAGTCGACCAGCCTCCGGATGCTCGCCGGGCTGGAGGACGTCGACCGGGGCGACATCCTCATCGGCGACCGGCGCGTCACCAACCTGAAGTCCAAGGACCGGGACATCGCCATGGTGTTCCAGAGCTACGCCCTCTACCCGCACATGACGGTGGGGGAGAACATGGGCTTCGCCCTGAAGATCGCCGGCAAGAGCAAGGACGAGATCGCGACGCGCGTGGCCGAGGCCGCCAAGATCCTCGACCTGGAGGAGTACCTCGACCGCAAGCCGAAGGCGCTGTCCGGTGGCCAGCGGCAGCGCGTCGCGATGGGACGCGCCATCGTGCGCTCACCGCAGGTCTTCCTCATGGACGAGCCGCTGTCCAACCTGGACGCCAAGCTGCGGGTGCAGACCCGGACCCAGATCGCCGACCTGCAGCGCCGGCTGGGGACGACGACGGTCTACGTCACGCACGACCAGGTCGAGGCGATGACCATGGGGGACCGGGTGGCCGTGCTGCGCGACGGCCTGCTCGAACAGTGCGACACCCCGCTCCGGCTCTACCAGCAGCCGGCCAACGTCTTCGTCGCCGGCTTCATCGGCTCTCCCGGGATGAACCTCGCCGAGTTCGCGATCGTCGATGGGCACGCCGTGCTCGGCAGGGCCCGCTTGCCGCTGCGCACGGGGTCCCTGACCGCGCTGTCCGCCGAGGGGGCGGACCGCGTGATCGTCGGCTTCCGGCCGGAGGCGCTGGACGTCGTCTCGGAGAACGACCGAGACGCCTTCCCGGTCGACGTGGGGGTCGTGGAGGAGCTGGGCTCGGACGCGTTCCTGCACGGGACGCTGCCGGACCTGCCGCAGGAGGCCGGGGAGGACGCCCGGCGGATCATCGCCCGGGTCGACCCGGCCCACCCGCCCGTCAAGGGCCAGCGTGTGCACCTGCGCATCCAGCCGGGCAAGGAGCACGTCTTCTCCGTCGCGACCGGGGAGCGGCTGCCCGCCTGAGCCGGCCCGCCGGCCCGCAGCCGGCCTGGAGGAGGACCCGTGGTACTGCTGGATCAGAGGTCGTTGCCGTCCATCCCGCCGGAGGTCGTCACGCCGACCTACGACCGGTCCCAGGTCCGGACCGGGATCGTCCACCTGGGGGTGGGTGGCTTCCACCGGGCCCACCAGGCGATGTACCTGGACGGTTTGCTGGAGCAGGGCAAGGCGCGGAACTGGGCCATCTGCGGCGTCGGGGTGCTGCCGGCCGACCGCCGGATGGCGGAGGTCATGGCGGCCCAGGACTGCCTGTACACCCTCGTGGTGAAGCACCCCGACGGGACCTGGGACGCCCGGGTCGTCGGGTCGATCACGGAGTACCTGCTCGCGCCGGACGACCCCGAGGCGGTGGTGGAGAAGATGGCGGCGGAGTCGACGCGGATCGTGTCGCTGACGGTCACCGAGGGCGGCTACAACATCGACCCCGCGACGGGGCAGTTCGACGCGTCGGATCCCGGCGTCGTCCACGACCTCCAGCCGGGGGCGGCGCCGGCCACGACCTTCGGCCTGGTCACCGAGGCGCTGGTCCGCCGGCGGGACCGCGGGCTCGCCCCGTTCACCGTGGTGTCCTGCGACAACATCGAGCACAACGGCGACGTCGCCCGGCGGAGCTTCGCGGCCTTCGCCGCGCTGCGCGACCGCGACCTCGGCGCCTGGGTCGAGCGGGAGGTGTCCTTCCCGAACTGCATGGTCGACCGGATCACCCCCGCGACCACCGACGAGGACCGGGCCGAGGTCGCCCGCCGGTTCGGCATCGAGGACGGCTGGCCGGTGGTGTGCGAGCCGTTCGCGCAGTGGGTCCTCGAGGACCGGTTCGGCCTGGGCCGCCCGCCGCTGGAGGACGCCGGCGTCCAGCTCGTCGACGACGTCGAACCCTATGAGCTGATGAAGCTGCGGCTGCTCAACGCCAGTCACCAGGGACTGGCCTACCTGGGGCACCTCGCCGGCTACCGGCTGGTGCACGACGCCGCGCAGGACCCGCTCTTCCAGCGGTTCCTGCTCGGCTACATGGAGCACGAGGCCACGCCGACCCTCCGGCCGGTCCCCGGCATCGACCTCGACGACTACCGACGGAACCTGATCGAGCGCTTCTCCAACCCCGCCATCCGCGACACGTTGGCGCGGCTGGCCTTCGACGGCTCCGAGCGGCTGCCCAAGTGGCTGCTCCCGGTGATCCGGGAGAACCTGGCCACCGGCGGTGAGGTGCGTCGCTCGGCCGCCATCGTCGCCGGCTGGGCGCGGTACGCCGAGGGCGTGGACGAGGACGAGCAGCCGATCGAGGTGGTCGACCGCAGGCGGGACTCGCTGACGGCGCGGGCCCGGCGCCAGCGCGATGACCCGCTGTCCTTCCTCGCTGATCGCGAGCTGTTCGGCGACCTGGTCGACGACGAGCGCTTCACGTCCTTCTACTGCGCGACGCTGGCCTCGCTGCACGAACGTGGGGCCCGGGCCACCCTGGAGGAGCTGGAGGCACAGGCGCCGCCGCCCTCCGCCGCGGGGCCGGCGGACCCGCCCCGGTGACCGAGCCGCGCCACCCGGTCAGCAGCGGCCCGACCCCGTTCGTGGTGCTCGGGGAGGCGCTCGTCGACCTGGTCGGTGCGCAGGGCAGCCGGGAACTGGTGGCCCGTCCCGGCGGCAGTCCGGCCAACGTCGCGCTGGGACTGGCCCGGCTGGGGGAACCGGTGACCCTGGTGACGCGGTTGGGCCGGGACGCGTTCGGGGAGATGGTGGCCGCGTACCTGGAGGCCGGCGGGGTGCGGGTCGACCGGGGCCCGGACGACGGCGTCCGGACGAGTCTGGCCGTGGCGACCCTCGCCGGGGCGAACGTCAGCTACGACTTCCGCATCGACTGGCACCTCGGGCCCCTGCCGCCGCTCGCGCCGGAGACCCGGTGCCTGCACACCGGCTCGTTGGCCACGGCGCTGGCTCCGGGCAGTGCCAGCGTGCTGGAGCTGCTGGTGCGCGAGCACCGCCGGGGCCGGGTGACCGTCTCCTACGATCCCGACGTGCGGCCTGCGCTCCTGGGGGCGCCGGACGCGGCCCGGCCTGGCGTCGAGCACCTGGTCGGGCTGTCCGACGTCGTGAAGGTCAGCCACGAGGACCTGGACTGGCTGTACCCCGGCCGCGGTTACGAGGAGGTGGCGCGGGAGTGGCTGGGCCGGGGTCCCGCTCTCGTCGTCGTCACGCGGGGTGCCGACGGGGTCTTCGCGGTCACCCAGCGGGTGGCCGTGCACCGTCCGGCCGCGCCGACCGTCCTGGTGGACACCGTCGGGGCGGGGGACTCCTTCACCGCGGGGCTGCTGTTCGGGCTGGGCCGGGCGGACCTGCTCGGCGGTCCCCGGCGGGCAGCGCTCGCCGAGATCGCCGAACCGACCCTGATCGGCGTCCTGGAGATGGCCGGCCGGGTGTCGGCGCTCACCTGCGCCCGGCCGGGCGCGGACCTGCCGACCCTCGCGGAGCTCGAGAGCCGCTGACGGCCGGCGCTCGGTCAGTCCTCGGCGAGCCAGACCGCCGTGTTCGGCGGCAGGGCGATGCTCCCGGCCGACGTCTTCACGTGGGTGGTCGAGGCGAGCAGCACCGGGCCGGACGTCCGCACCAGGACGGTCCCGGCGCCCATGTTGACCAGGCAGCGCACGGACTCGTCGTCCCCCACGCAGCGCACGGTCAGGACGTCCCCGCGGGTGCTGACCGTCGCCTCGCCGGACCCCAGCGCCGAGTGCGCCGCGCGCAGGGCCAGCGCACGCCGGTACAGGGTGAGCGTCGAGCCGCCGTCCCGGGTCTGGCTGGAGACCGCGAACCGCTCCCACTCGGCGGGGATCGGCAGCCAGGGCTCGACCGCGCCGTCGGGGGAGAAGCCCACGCCGTCCGAGGCGTTCCACGGCATCGGCACGCGACAGCCGTCCCGGCCGGCGCGGACACCGCCGCTGCGCCAGAAGATCGGGTCGAGCTTCGCCTCGTCCGGCACGACCGCCTGTGGCAGCCCCAGCTCGTCACCGGCGTAGACGTAGGGCGAGCCCGGCAGCGCCAGCATCAGCAGCGCGGCGGCCCGGGCCCGGGCCGTGCCCACCGCCCCGCCGCCGAACCGGGTGACCTGGCGGTCCTTGTCGTGGTTGCCCAGGACCCAGGACACCGGTGCACCGACCTCGCCGAAGGCGTCGAGCGCGGACTGCACGCCGTCGGCGAAGGCCGCGATCTCCCACGGCGACTTCAGCAACCGGAAGGAGAACGACTGGTGCATCTCGTCCGGCCGCGAGTACAGCGCAACCTGCTCCAGGTCGGCCAGGCAGACCTCGCCGACCAGCATGGCGTCCGGGTACTCGTCGCAGATCGACCGCCAGCGGCGCCAGACGTCGTGCACCTCGGGCTGGTCCCGGGTCATGGCCTGCTCCGGGCCGTGGCCGAACAGGGTGGGGGAGTAGGACCCCGGGTTGTCCCGCAGTCCGGGGTCCTTGAACAGGCCGTAGGCGACGTCCACCCGGAATCCGCTGACGCCCCGGTCGAGCCAGAAACGCAGGGTCTGCTCGAAGTCGGCCGCCACGGCGGGGTCCCGCCAGTTCAGGTCGGGCTGGCCGGGGGCGAACAAGTGGAGATACCACCGCCCGTCCGGCGTCCGTGACCACGCCGGCCCGCCGAAGAGGGACTGCCAGTTGTTCGGCGGCTCGTCCGACGGCGGGGCGAAGTGGTAGCGGGCGGCCTCGGGGGAGTCCGGGTCGGCGAGCGCGGCCCGGAACCACGGGTGGCGGTCGGACGTGTGGTTCGGGACGACGTCGAGGATCACGCGCAGGCCGAGCCGGCGGGCGTCGCCCACCAGGGCCTCGAGGTCGGCCACGCTGCCGTAGTCGGGGTCGACCGCCCGGTAGTCGACGATGTCGTAGCCGCCGTCCGCGCCGCCGGAGGGGTAGTGCGGGTTGATCCACAGCGCATCGACGCCGAGCCAGGCGAGGTAGGGCAACCGGGAACGGAGGCCGGCCAGGTCACCGATGCCGTCGCCGTTGCCGTCGGCGAAGGAACGCAGGTAGACCTGGTAGACCACCGCCGTCCGCCACCAGGGTGACGGAGAGCGCTCGGGGGCGACCCGCTGATCGGCGGGGGTCCCCGCAGTGGCGAGCCGGCGTGACATGTGGGGAACATCGGCACCCACCCCGCGCGACTGGTGTGGTGCAGGACACGAAGATGGCCGCGGGTCTCTGGCGATTCTCGACAAGAGTCCGCGCACGGGTCAGCTCTCCAGGAGGTGCAGGGCGCCTCGGCCGTCCTCCTTCGCGGCGTACATCGCGTCGTCCGCGGCGCGGAGGACGTCGTCGAAGCGTGAGCCCGGGCCGGCCATCGCCAGCCCGATGCTGCTGGAGACCCGCAGCGTCCGTCGGCCGACGACGACCTCGTCGACCAGCACGTGGACCAGGTGGCGACCGAGGCGGGTGGCTGCGTCGCGGTCCAGGCCGGGCAGGACGGCGGCGAACTCGTCGCCGCCCAGGCGCCCGATGATCGCATCCGGCGCGACGTCCTCGACCTGCTCGCGCAGCCGGCGGGCGATCCGGATGAGCAGCTGGTCGCCGAGGGCGTGACCGCCGCGGTCGTTGACCTCCTTGAACCGGTCGAGGTCGATGAACAGGATCGCACCGCCGGCGGCCAGCGCCGCCGGTCCGGCCCGGGTGACGTGGGCCCGGTTGGCGAGCCCGGTCAGCGAATCCTGGTGGGCCATGCGCTCCATCGCCCGGCGCCGGTCATCGGCGTGGGTGGCGACGGCCGTCAGCCGGTCGACCGCTTCGTGCAGGGTCTGCAACCGGGGTGCATCCGCGGTCGGCGTCAGGTCGCGCACCGCTGCGGCGAGGAGCTCCAGCGTGCCCGCCAGCGGACGCCCCGTGGCGACCTCCTCCAGCACCCGCCCCTGCGCCGCCAGGAGTTGGGCGTCCCACACGTGCCGGGCGATCCGGCGCCGCAGGGACAGCACGGCCCGCACCAGACCGACGAGGGTCTCGAGGACCTCGCGGTCCTGGGCGGTGAACTCCCGGGGACGGGAGTCGAAGACGCTGAGCGTGCCGAGGACGAAACCGTCCTCGTCGATCAGCGGCACCCCGAGGTAGGCGGCGACCCGGCCGGCGATCACCAGCGGGTTCTCGCAGAACACCGGGTGGTTCCTGGCGTCCGGCACCGTCAGCGGCGCCCGTTCGGCCACCACGTGGGCGCAGAACGACACCCTGTCCGGCACGTGGGAGGCCGGGGCACCCACGCCGCACTCGGCGGGGTAGCACTGGAGGTCCGATCCCACCAGGTTGATGACCGCTGCCGGCACGCGCAGGACGTGGGCCAGGTGCGCGACGACGCCGTCGAGATCGGGGTCCTCGGCGTGACCCGTGAGCCGGTAACTGTCGACCGCGGCGAGCCGGGCCGGGGCGGCGACGGACTGGGGACCCGGCGCGGTGGACACGTTGCTGGTGATCGGCCGCGCCGGTTCGTTCCTTGAATGCCGAGCACCCTGGTCGGGTGCTCGCACGGTTCAGGCGCTGCGGCGCGCACCCCACTCGGCGGTGTCGGCGAAGGCGGGGTGCTGTGCCGCCAGTTCGCTGACCCGGCCGAGACCGGACAGCGGGCTCATGGGCAGGAAGGTGTCGAGATTGCGGCGGGCGACCGTCGCGACCTGAAGGGCCAGTGTGTGCAGGACGTGCTGCATCGTTCTCCTCGTTCCTCGTGAGATTCCACGGGGAACAGCGGCATGACGGCAGGCGATGTTCCACACACCGGGCGTGAGCGTCGTTACGGGGGTGCCGGGGCGGCGCGACCGGTCGGGGTGGTGCTCACAGGTCGTGGGCGACGATCTGGGTGACC
>JAOPVN010000048.1 GCA_025966175.1 Modestobacter sp.
CGGCCATCGGGCGGTACCGGCCGGTCGGGGCGGCGCCCGCCCACCAGCGCCTCAGTGGCCGGGCATCCTGATCGCCAATTGCGCCGACCGGTCGGCGCACGTCTGCACGACCGCCTGCTGGCGGAGGGCGCCCGCTGGCCACTCCGTGGGAACGGTCTCCGGTTCGCACCGCACCACTTCACCGACAACGCCGACCTGCGCCGCGGACGCTCTGCGCCAGCGCCCGCGTGGGAAACCGTGCGGCCGTTCCCCTCGCTCTTGCGCTCCACCTCGAGCGCCGGACTGCAGGTCGACCGAGCGGTCGCACGACTGGCTCCCGCGGGCCTGGGTCGATGCCGTCGTCGACAGGGCCGTAGCCGCAGGTGCTGCGTGCTGTGCAGATCACCCGCTTCGGCGGGCTCGAGGTCATGGACGTCGTCAACCTGCCCGACCCCGTGCCCGGGGACGGCGAGCAGCTGTTCGACATCTCCTCGTCCGGCGTCAATCTTGCTGATACTCACCAGCGGTTGTCGACCAACTGACCTGACGAACGGGCTGCATCGAGGAGGGCGATCGGGTCACCGTCGACTGGCCGCTCTCCTTCACCCTGGGGCCCACGTCGATCTTGACCGGTTCAAGTGACCCCGCTTGGATGGGGCCATGCCGGATGCCGCAGACCTCGAGCGCGTGCTCCGCGCTGTGGGTCTGCGGGTCACGCGTCCACGGCTGGCGGTGCTGGACGCCGTCCATGCGAACCCGCACAGCGACACCGAGGTGCTGATCGGCGCCGCCCGCGACAGCTTGCCAGCGGTGTCGCACCAGGCGGTGTACGACGTGTTGAACGTGCTGACCGACAGGGGCCTGGTGCGGCGCATCCAGCCGCAAGGCTCGGTCGCGCGCTACGAGGCGAGGGTCGGCGACAACCACCACCACCTCGTCTGCCGCGCCTGCGGCGCCATCAGCGACGTCGACTGCGCCACGGGCGCGGCCCCCTGCCTCACCCCCTCCGAGGGCCACGGGTTCCTCGTCGAGGAAGCCGAGGTCGTCTACTGGGGCCACTGTCCCTCGTGCGCGGCCGGCCATGCCACCCCCTTCGGGCCCGACCGTCCCGCAACAGAGAGAGGTACCTCGTGAGCCAGTCCGACGAGACCGTGTACGACAAGACCCCGACCGAGAGCACCAGCGAGAGCGAGAACCCGGCGATCCCCTCGCCGACCCCCGTCACCAACCGCCGGCCGCAGAGCAACCGGGACTGGTGGCCCAACCAGGTCGACCTGTCGGTGCTCAACAAGCCCTCGAGGGACTCCGACCCGCTCGGCGCGGACTTCGACTACAAGAGCGCGGTCGCCCAGCTCGACGTCGCGCAGGTCAAGCGCGACCTCGTCGAGCTCATGCACACCTCGCAGGACTGGTGGCCGGCCGACTGGGGTCACTACGGCCCGCTGTTCATCCGGATGTCCTGGCACGCAGCCGGCACCTACCGCATCGCCGACGGCCGCGGCAGCGGGAACAGCGGCGCGCAGCGCTTCGCGCCGCTGAACAGCTGGCCGGACAACGCGAGCCTGGACAAGGCGCGCCGCCTGCTGCTCCCGATCAAGCAGAAGTACGGCCGCTCGCTCTCCTGGGCCGACCTCCTCCTGCTCGCCGGCAACGTGGCACACGACGACATGGGGCTGAAGACCTTCGGCTTCGCCTTTGGTCGCGAGGACAGCTGGCAGCCCGAGGAGGTCTTCTGGGGCCCCGAGGACACGTGGCTCGGCGACGAGCGCTACGCCGACGACAACCCGCTCGACCTCGACGAGGGCCACCTCGCCGCAGTCACCATGGGCCTGATCTACGTCAACCCCGAGGGTCCGAAGGGCCAGCCGGACCCGATGGGCTCGGCCCACGACATCAAGGTGACCTTCCGCCGGATGGGCATGACCGACGAGGAGACCGTCGCCCTGGTGGCCGGCGGCCACACCTTCGGCAAGACGCACGGTGCGGGCAACCCGGAGCTCGTCGGGCCGGAGCCCGAGGGCTGCCCGGTACACGGCAACGGCCTGGGCTGGATCAGCCAGTACGGGACCGGCAAGGGCGCGGACACCATCACCAGCGGACTCGAAGGCGCCTGGACCCCGACGCCCACGCAGTGGGACAACTCCTACTGGGAGACCCTCTTCAGCTGGGACTGGGAGCTGGTCGAGAGCCCGGCCGGCGCCAAGCAGTGGCAGCCGAAGAACCCCGAGGCGCAGGAGCTCGTCGCGGACGCGCACATCGAGGGCAAGAAGAACCCGCCGATGATGTCCACGGCCGACATGGCGCTGCGGGTCGACCCCGAGCTCCGCGCGATCTCGGAGCGGTTCCGCGACGACCCGGAGCTCTTCGCCGACGCCTACGCCCGCGCCTGGTTCAAGCTGCTGCACCGCGACATGGGCCCGAAGACCCGCTACCTCGGCCCGGACGTGCCGGCCGAGGAGCTCATCTGGCAGGACCCGGTCCCGGCGGTCGACCACGAGCTGGTGGGCGAGGCCGAGGTGGCGGACCTGAAGCAGCGGCTGCTCGCCGCCGGGCTCACCGTCTCCCAGCTGGTGCACACGGCCTGGTCGGCCGCCGCGTCCTACCGCGGCACCGACATGCGCGGCGGGGCCAACGGCGCCCGGCTGCGTCTGGAGCCGCAGATCGGCTGGGCGGCCAACGCCGGGGTCCGGGACGTGCTGCCGGTGCTCGAGCGGGTCAAGTCGGAGTTCGAGCAGCAGACCGGCAAGCGGGTCTCGCTCGCCGACCTGATCGTGCTCGGCGGCACCGCCGCGGTGGAGAAGGCCGC
>JAOPVN010000373.1 GCA_025966175.1 Modestobacter sp.
CGTCATCTCCACCGCCTGCCCGTTCTGCATCACGATGCTGTCGGACGCGCTGAACACGAAGAAGCAGAACGGCGAGGCCAAGGACCACGTCGAGGTCCTCGACGTCAGCCAGATCCTGCTCCGCTCGATGGCGTCGGTCGGCGCCCCGGGCGCGGAGTCCGGCCCCGAGGTCGGCACCGAGCCCGACGACCCGGCCGGCACCGGTTCGCCGGCCACCCAGCACGACTGAAGGACCCCGTTGCCCCCCGCCACTCGCACGCTCGCGGCGGGCCCCTGCAACGGGGCCGAAGGCACACTGGGGGCATGACGCAGCAGCAGGACACCGCGGACGCCGTCCGGAGATGAGCTTCATCTTCGGCGGCGTCCGCGGTCGTGAGGACCCCGAACTCACCGCCGGCAACCGCCGTACCCGGCTGCACTACGCCCGCGACGTCAACGACGAGCGCGCGCTCGCCGACGACCGGCCGACGATCCGCCGCAGCCGCAACTGGACGTGGCTGGTCGTCACGGTCGTGGTGATGGCGGTGCTCGGATTCGTCGGCGGCCGGGGGGCCGAGGAGGTACCGATCACCGCGGACTGCAGCACGCCGGGGATCGCCGTCGCCAGCAGCGCGGTCACCGCAGGCCAGGCGCTGCGCTTCCGGCTGACCGGCCCGGGCGACGCCGACTACGTCGTGACGCTGGACGGCGCAGCGGTGCGCGGGGACGCCGGCAGCACGGTGACCTACACCCCGACCCCGGCCGGGCCGGCGGTGCGGCTGCAGCAGTGCCTGAGCCCCACCCTGCTGCTGGCCGCTCCGGCCGGGGACGGGCCGCACGAGCTGGCGATGCTCCGGCTGGCCGCGGACGGCACCACCAGGCAGGTCGCCGCGGTCACCGTGACCGTGAGCGGGACCCGGTAGCGGAAGGACCCCCCTGCCCCCCACCACTCGCAGGCTCGCGGTGGGACCCTGCAGGGCCGCCGCGTGCTGCTCGGACGGTAGACATCTGCTGTGCTCCTCCACCTGCGCATCACGGTGCCGCCCGACCAGGTCGACGACGTCCTCGACCTGCTGGACCGCCACGTCGGCGTCGCCCACCTGGTCCACCTGCCCGGAGTGGTGCGCCGGCCGACCGGCGACCTGGTCCTCTGCGACGTCGCGCGGGAGTCGGTGGACGAGCTGGTCGACGCGCTGCAGGAACGCGGCGTCGAGGAGCACGGCGGGATCTCCATCGAGTCCGTCGACTCCGCCCTGTCGCACAGCAGTGACCGGGCGGTCCGCGAGGCACCGGGGCACGGCGGGGACGCCGTGGTGTGGGACCAGGTCATCGACGCCGCCGAGACCGAGTCCACCCTCACCGTCACGTTCGTGACCTTCCTGACGATCGCGTCGCTGCTGGCCGCGATGGCGGTCCTCACCGACTCGGCGGTGCTCCTCATCGGCGGCATGGTGATGGGCCCGGAGTTCAGCCCTCTGGCCGGCATCGCGCTCGGCATCGCCCATCGGCGCGGCCGGCTGGTGCGGCAGTCGACCTACACGCTGGTGGTCGGGTTCGCCATCGCGACCGCGCTCACCATCGTGGCGGCGCTGCTCGTCCGGGCCGCCGGGTGGGCCACGGTGGACGACCTGCTCGGCGAGCGCCCGGAGACCGGCTTCATCACCCGGCCGGACCGGTGGTCGTTCCCCGTGGCGTTCATCGCCGGGACCGCCGGGATGCTCGCGCTGACGTCGGCGAAGTCCAGCAGCCTGGTCGGCGTCTTCATCTCCGTCACCACCGTCCCGGCCACGGCTGCCTTCGCGCTGGGCGTGGCCTTCGGGGACTGGACCGACGCCGCCCGGTCGGCGCTGCAACTGGGGATCAACGTGCTGGGCATCCTGCTGGCCGCCCTGGTCACCGTTCAGGTGCTGCGGGCGCTGTGGCGCCGGGCCCCGCGCACCCGGCCACGGCGTCGCCGGGCGGACGCCTCCGCCGGCTGAGCCGCCCGCCCGGGCGGGTCGGGCACCGGCGACCGACGGTGCTGGAGCAGGATCAGCGGACGTGACCTCCGCTCCCGCGTCGCCGGCCGCCGTCCAACGCCGGGGGCTGCTCCTGGTCGCGGTCGCGATCGTGCTGACCGCGTTCAACCTCCGGACGGCGGTCAACAGCGTCGGCCCGGTGCTGCAGGAGATCGAACACGGGCTGGGGATCTCCTCGGGGCTGGCCGGCCTCATCACCAGCATGCCGCTGATCTGCTTCGCGGTGATCGGCTTCGCCGGGCCCCCGCTGGCCGCCCGCTTCCGGGACGGGCACGTGCTGGCGACCGCGCTGCTGGTGATGACCCTCGGCCTGCTGGTCCGGGTCGCCGTCCCCAACGTGTGGATGTTCCTGTTCGGCACCGTGCTGACCATGGGCGGCGGAGCGCTGCTCAACGTGCTGCTGCCGGGCCTGGTCAAGAAGTGGTTCCCCGACCGGACCGGGCTGCTGGTCGGCGCCTACAGCACTGCGCTGGCGGTCGGCGGGGCGGTCGCCAGCGTCTCGACGGCGCCGATCGCCCAGGCCGTGGGTGCCGAGGGCTGGCGCTGGGGGCTGGGCATCTGGGCGGTCTTCGCGCTGGCCGCCGCACTGCCCTGGCTGGCCGTCCCGCGGCACCCGGGCGCCTCCCGGGGCTCGCGCGCCACGGTGCGGCTGCGCGCCCTGGGCCGCAGCCGGCTGGCCTGGACGATGGCCGCTTTCTTCGGGCTGCAGGCGATCCAGGCCTACGTGATCGTCGGCTGGACCGCGCAGTACCTCCGCGACCAGGGGATGTCCGCCGCGACCGCGGGGGTGCTCGTGGGGGTGAACGCGCTGATCGTCATCCCGCTCAACGCCGTCGTGCCGCTGGGCACCGTCCGGCCGCGTCTGCAGCGTCCGATGCTCATCGGCTTCACCTGCTGCTACGTCGCCGGGTGGACCGGGCTGCTGGTGGCCCCGCTGACGTTGAGCTGGCTGTGGGTGTCGCTGCTGGGCGCGGGCATGGGGACCTTCGCGATGATCCTGGCGCTGTTCGGGCTGCGCGGCCGGACGCCGGAGTCGGTGGGTGCGCTGTCCACCGTCGCCCAGGGCTGGGGGTACGCCCTGGCCGGGGTCGGGCCACTGCTGGTCGGTCTGCTGCGCGGGCTGACCGGCAGTTACACCGGCATGTTCGTGCTGGTCTACGTCACCGCCGGGCTGCTGCTGGCCACCGGTTGGGTGATCTGCCGCGAGCGCTACATCGACGACGAGGTGCCCGGGCTGGTCACCGGCACGCCGACGCCCGCCGATCACCCCACCGTGGAGGTGGCGGGCGCCGAGCCCGCCGTCGTCCTCCCGGAGCGCTGAAGAAGGACCATGGGGCCGCTCACACAGTCAGTTGCAGGGCCCGCAGCAGCTCGGTCGACCGGTCCCGCCGCACCTCGGTGGCGCGGGTGAGCAGCGCGACGGCGACGACGTAGGAGTCCCCGCCGGCCCAGCCGTGGCCGTCGGCGGTCAACCGGGCGATGTGATCGGCGACCTTGGGCTCCCGGCTGTAGGCGCCGAACTCCAGGCCCATGGCCAGGAAGTTCGCCACCCGGTAGCCCTGCTCCCCGGCCGCGGCCAGCGTGGCCGCGGGATCGGAGTAGCTGGGCAGCGCGACCAGCAGGTGCTCGAAGCCGGCCTTGAGCAGCCGCAGCACGAGGTCGTTGCCGTACCAGCCGCCCCAGAGCTCGGGCATCAGGATGTCGGCGTCGGGCGCCGGGATGTAGGGCGGGTTGGCGATGACCGTGGAGGTCCGCCCACCCGCCGGGGACTCCGCCCAGCTGAAGAAGTCACCGAGTTCGACGGTGTACCGGTCGTCGACGCCGAGGCCGGCGATGGTCTGGCGGGCGCGGGCCACCGAGGTGGGGCTGATGTCGGTGCCGTGCACGGTCAGGCCCGGGACGGCCCGGACGACGCGTGCGATGGCCTGCGCGTCGCCGCTGCCCAGCTCGGCCACGCCCTCGGTCTGCCACGGCACCACGGTGGCGTACTGGGTGAGCAGCAGCTGGACGGAGAAGGCGTAGTGCGCCGACTCCTCCGCGCAGTCGAAAAAGCCGTCCACCACGTGGTTACCGGACGACGAGGGCAGCAGAACAGCGGTGTCCCGGGGGTCCATGGGGTCTGCCTACCCCAGGAAATCGCAGGTCATCCGGCGTCCGGCGACGTTCATCCCGTCGTATGACACAGATCACCTGTCCCGGCCCGGCGGAGCGTCCTCCGGGCCGGGACGCCGCGTCTCCGCCCGGCTGAAGTTCCGGAAGGACCGCGACGGCGTCGGGCCGCGCTGGTCCTGGTAGCGGGATCCGTACACGGCCGAGCCGTACGAGTGCTCGGCGGCGGAGCTCAGCTGGAACAGGCACCGCTGACCGATCTTCATCCCCGGCCACAGCGTGATCGGCAGGTTCGCGACGTTGGAGAGCTCCAGGGTGATGTGCCCGGAGAAGCCCGGGTCGACGAAGCCGGCCGTCGAGTGGGTCAGCAGGCCCAGGCGGCCGAGGGAGGACTTCCCCTCCAGCCGGGCGGCGAGATCGTCGGGGATGCTCACCACCTCCAGCGTCGAGCCGAGCACGAACTCGCCGGGGTGCAGCACGAACGGGTCGTCACCGGCCGGCTCGACCAGGGTCGTCAGGTCGTCCTGCTGCAGCGCCGGGTCGATGTGGGTGTACCGGGCGTTGTTGAAGACCCGGAAGAACCGGTCCAGCCGGACGTCGATGCTCGAGGGCTGCACCATCGCGGCGTCGTAGGGCGCCAGGCCCAGCCGGCCGGCGGCCAGGGCGGCCCGGATGTCGCGGTCGGACAGCAGCATGGCGCGCAGTCTAGGGACCGCGACGGGCGACGTTCCTGCCGGTCACGGAGCCTCCGGCCCCCGCAGCCAGCGGCTGGTCCGGTCGGCGGCGTTCGGGGCGCTGGGCGCCTCGTTCTCGTCGGTGAACTGCAGCACCAGCTGCCGGGGCGTCCTGCTCTGAAGCGTGCCGTTCGTCGCCGGGGCCCATCCCGGGTCCCGGCGACGAGCGGCACTCTTGCTACGCTGTCCACCGGGTCGCGAGCAGTCAGCGACCTACCGCGGGTGTAGTTCAATGGTAGAACATCAGCTTCCCAAGCTGACAGTGCGAGTTCGATTCTCGTCACCCGCTCTCTCGCCCCCGGGCATCCATACCACCACGCTGGACCCGTGACGACCTCCGGCGTCCGGCTGCGGACGGCTCCCACCGCGGA
>JAOPVN010000374.1 GCA_025966175.1 Modestobacter sp.
TGTCCTCCAAGCCCGTCCTGATCACCCATGCCGGCGCCCGCACGATGTGGGACACCCCGCGGATGAAGCCCGACGAGGTGCTGCTCGGCTGCGCGCAGACCGGCGGCGTGATCGGGATCGAGGCGGCGCCGCACACCACGATCTCGGCCGACCACCCCCGGCACTCGCTCGAGTCGGTGATGGACCACTTCACCTACTGCGTCGAGCTGATGGGCATCGACCACGTCACCTTCGGCCCGGACACGCTGTTCGGGGACCACGTGGCCCTGCACGACGCCTTCGCCGCGAACTTCGCCCTGGACCAGGCCCACCCGTTCGAGAAGGTGCCCTACGTCGACGGCATCGAGAACCCGGCGGAGAACTACCACAACATCATCGGCTGGCTGGTGAAGCACGGGTACTCCGACACCGACATCCAGAAGGTCGTCGGCGGCAACATCATGCGGGTGCTCCGCGAGATCTGGTGATGACGCGGGCTGAACTCCGCCGGTTCGTCGGCTCCTCGACCGGGGCGATGCTCGTCGACCTCGAGCAGCTGGTCGGCATCGAGACACCCAGCGACGACCGGCCGGCCCTGGCCGCCGGCGCCGACTGGGTGCAGGAGTGGATCGAACGGCGGCTCGGTCCGCCGACGACGTCCCGGCGCGAGCCGGGTGGTCCGCACGGTGACACGCTGGTGCTCACCTATGCGGGCACCGGCGGCGGGGCGTCGGCGGGCCCGGTCTGCCTGCTCGGCCACTACGACACCGTGTGGCCGCTCGGGACCCTCGGGTCGATGCCCTTCGCACGGGACGGCGACGTGCTGCGCGGTCCCGGTGTCTTCGACATGAAGGCGGGGCTGGTGCAGGCGGTCTGGGCCGTGCGGGCCCTGGCGGAGACCGGGTCCGCCTGCCCGCCGGTCCGGTTCGTTCTCAACGGCGACGAGGAGATCGGCAGCCCGGCGTCCCGTCGGCACATCGAGGAGCAGTGCCGGGACGCCGCGGCCGTGCTCGTGTTCGAGCCCAGCGCGGGCGGCGCGGTCAAGACCGCCCGCAAGGGCATCGGCATGTTCGACGTCTCCCTGACCGGCATCGAGGCGCATGCCGGCCTGGACCCGGGGGTGGGCGCCAGTGCCATCTCGGCGCTGGCCGAGCTGGTGCAGGCGGCGCACGGCCTGACCGACCTGGGCGCGGGCACGACGGTGAACGTCGGCGTCGTGTCCGGTGGCAGCCGGTCCAACGTGACCGCCGGGGCGGCTCAGGCCGGCATCGACGTCCGGGTCGCCACCTCTGCCGAGGCGGCCCGCATCGACGGGGCGCTGCAGGCGTGGCGGCCGTCGGACCCGCGGGTCGGGGTCCGGGTGGACGGCGGGTGGCCGCGCCCGCCGATGACCCGCAGCGCCGCGATCGGGGCGCTGTTCGAGCGGGCCGCCGGGCTGGCGTCGGAGCTGGGGTTCGACCTCGGCGAGACGTCGGTCGGCGGCGCCAGCGACGGCAACTTCGCGGCTGCCCTGGGCCGGCCGGTGCTGGACGGCTTCGGTGCGGTCGGCGACGGTGCGCACAGCCGGCACGAGCAGGCGACGGTCTCCGGTCTCGTCCAGCGCACCGAGCTGGCCGCGGTGCTCCTCGCCGCCCTGGCGGCAGACGGGAGTGCGTCGACCGACGCTCGGTGACGGCCTTCTCGTTCTTTCCCGCCGCCACTCCGGACCAGCGGTCCGGAGTGGCGGCGGCCCCGTTTCCGCCTCAGGCGGTGAACAGGCCGGTGGGTTGCTCGGTGAGCCGGCCGCGGGCGACCGCCGCGGTGAGTGCGGCGTCCAGCAGCGGCAGCAGGGCCGGGGTGCGGCGGCGGTGCCCGAACACCTCCAGCGTCCGCAGGTACAGCTCGTCCCTGGCCATCCCGGCGCTCGCCCGGGCCAGTGCCACCATCGCGTTGCCGATCTCCTCGGGCGCGACGTGCTCCAGCGGCCGCTCGGCACTGGCGGCCTGACGGCGGAAGAAGCTCCACGTCTCCCGGTCCAGCCCCCCCGGCCACACGAACTCGCCGTCGGCGGTGGCGGTCCTCGGCAGCAGGGCGAGCAGGGCGTCCCGCCGTGCCTCGGTGACCCGGGTCAGCCCGAAGGCGGCAGCGGTCACCCGGATGAGCCGGTCGCGGTGCACCGGGCCCTCGGCCTTGACCCCGGCGGTGAGCACCCGCCGCACGAGCCGGGCGACGGCGGGGTCGGCGAGCTGGTCGAGCTGCTTCTTCTCCCCGGCCGGCTTCGGCGTCCAGGGGAAGAACGGCAGCTCCTCGTCCAGCGGCGCCGACGCCTTCGCGGGTGCCGCGGACCTCCGGGCGGTGGTGGCCACTGGCGCGGGCCCCGGCTCGACGGCGACCGGCTCGGCGACGTCAGCGATCGGCTCGACGGCAACGGGCTCCGGCTCGACCGGCTCGACGGCAACGGGCTCCGGCTCGGCGACGGGCTCCGGCTCGACGGGGGCCGGCGCGGCGACCGGGCGCAGCCGGATGACGTCGGCGAGCGGGCCGTCGTACGCGGGCTCCGGCTCGGCCGCGGGCTCGACGGGTTCGGGTTCGGGGTCGGCGGCGACCGGCGCGGGGGCGGCGGCGTCCACCGCGGCGACCAGCCGGTCCAGCACGTCGTCCCGGTCGGCCAGCCAGGTCGGCAGCCACACCCGCTCGACCGCCGGCCAGCGCAGCAGCTCACCCAGCACCTCGACGGGCAGCCCGTCGCGGTCGCCGACGGTCTTCCGGCGGGCCCAGGCGGGACCGTCCAGCAGCACCGCGAGCACGGGGGCGTCCGGCGCCTCGCTGCGGGCGACGGTCAGGTCGACGCGGAAGTCCGAGAGTCCGACGTCCGTGCGCACGACCAGGTCCCGCTCGCGCAGCGCGGCCGCGATCTCGTCGCGGTGGCGGTCCCGCGCGCCCTCGGCCCGCGAGGAGCGCGGCAGCGCATCGGTGCCCAGTGCCGCCATGTCCAGGTAGGCACGCAGGTGCTTGATCCCGACCGACGAGGTCTCCTCGGCGCGCAGCTGCTCGGGCGCGAAGGAGGCGAAGACGACGACCTGCCGCCGGGCGCGGGTGATCGCGACGTTGAGTCGCCGTTCCCCGCCGCTGCGGTTGAGCGGGCCGAAGTTCAGCGGCAGCCGGCCGGAGCGGTCGGGGCTGAAGCCGGTGGAGAAGAAGACGACGTCCCGCTCGTCGCCCTGGACGTTCTCCAGGTTCTTGACGAACAGCCCCTCGCCGTCGCTGCGGTCCAGCGCCTCGGCCACCCGCTCGTCCCCGGAGTCGCGCAGCAGCGTCTCGATCAGCGTCCGCTGCGGGGCGTTGAACGTGACCACGCCGATCGAGGGCACGGCCGGGGCGGTGAGCGCGAACCGGCGCAGCACCTCGGCGACGACCGCCTGCGCCTCCACCGGGTTGGTGCGCAGCCCCGGGCCGGAGCGGACGAAGGTGCCGGCGATCTGGACCAGCGAGACCCCGCGGCCGTCGGGCGCGGGGGAGGAGGGCCCGTGCACGGGCGCCGGGAAGGAGGACAGCCGGTTCTCGTAGTACTGGGCGTTGCTGAAGGCGATGAGCGTCTCGTCCTGGCTGCGGTAGTGCCAGGAGAGCCACTGCCGCGGCACGCGCGCCTGCACGCACTCCGACAGGATGCTCTCCTCGTCGGCCACCGCCTCGGCGTGGCCGTCCTCGGCCGTTCCCGCAGCGGGCGGGTCGGCCAGCGCGTCGTCGTCGTTGCCCGTCGACTCGCCGAACGACGTCGGCGGCAGCTGCTTGCTGTCGCCGACGACGACGGCGGCCTTCGCCCGGCCCAGCGCGCCGACGGCGTCGGCGACCCGGATCTGGGACGCCTCGTCGAACACGACCAGGTCGAACAGGCCCGCGGTGGCGGGGAAGAACCGGGCGACCGAGTCCGGGCTGACCAGCACGCACGGCATGACCGCGGTGATCAGCTCGCCGTAGGTCGACAGCAGCCCGCGCACGCCCAGCCCGCGGCGCTGCTTGCCCAGCTCGCGCTGCAGCGCGCCGACCTGGCCGTTGCCCGAGGCGGCGTCGAAGGGCCGGGCGGCCAGGACGCCGGCGGGCACCGCGGCGGTCAGGTGGGAGCGGACCGCGCGGGAGGCGGCGGCGAAGCGGGTGATCGTGCGCTCGTGCAGGCCGGCGTCGAAGGCGTCCAGCCCGGTGGCCGCCAGCCGCTCGGCCACCGATGCCTCGGCCAGGCCGCGGTCGAAGGCGCGCACCGCGTCGTCGGCCCGCACCAGACCGTGCCGCAGCTGGGCCCGGGCCTCGGTGAGCCCGGCGAGCCGCAGCGGCTCGAGGGTGTCCAGCAGGCTCACCCAGCGCCGTAGCGACATCGGGTGCACGTACTCCACGCCGCGCTCGGGGCGGGTCATGGTCCAGCGCAGCACCAGCCCGTGCTCGCCGCTCCACGCGGCCAGCTCTGCGGAGCTGCCGGAGCAGACCTCGAGCAGGTGGGCGACGGCGTCCCGCAGCCCGGCGACGGTCCGGACGGCGCCGGTGTCGGCGACCGGTCCGGGGGCCAGGAACCGGCGCAGTGCCCCGGCGAAGCCGCCTGCGCCGTCGACGGACGCGGCGGCCCGGCGCAGCCAGCGGATCTCGGCGTCGAGCACGAACCGCCCGGAGTCCAGGAACGGGTTCCAGGCGGCCGGCACCTGCAGGCCCGGGATCGCCGCGGCGCGCGCCGCGAGGGTGTGCACCGCGGCCTGGACGCGGCCTAGGGTGTCTATGAGCGCGGGCACGTCCTTGGCCTTCAATGTGGCACCGGGCCGCAGCACCGGGGCAAGCTGGTCGCGCAGCGCGCCGAGCTTG
>JAOPVN010000379.1 GCA_025966175.1 Modestobacter sp.
GGATCGCGTCGGTGAGCATCTCCGGCCGCGGCGGGCAGCCGGGCAGGTACATGTCCACCGGGACGATGTGGTCGACACCCTGGACGATCGCGTAGTTGTTGAACATGCCGCCGGAGCTGGCGCAGACCCCCATGGCGAGCACCCAGCGCGGCTCGGGCATCTGGTCGTAGATCTGGCGCAGGACCGGGGCCATCTTCTGGCTGACACGGCCGGCGACGATCATCAGGTCGGCCTGGCGCGGGGATGCGCGGAACACCTCCATGCCGAATCGGGCGAGGTCGTAGCGGCCTGCGCCCGACGCCATCATCTCGATGGCGCAGCAGGCCAGGCCGAAGGTCGCCGGCCACAGCGAGGACTTGCGGGTCCAGTTGACCAGCTTCTCGACGCTGGTGAGCAGGACGCCGCTGGGCAGCTTCTCCTCGAGGCCCATGTCAGGACTCCCCGTTCCTCTGTGCGCGCACGGTGGCCGTCACTCCCACTCCAGGCCGCCGCGGCGCCAGACGTAGGCGTAGGCGATGAAGACGGTGACGATGAAGACGGCCATCTCGACCAGGCCGAAGACGCCGAGTGAGTCGTTGGCGACCGCCCACGGGTAGAGGAAGACGATCTCGATGTCGAAGACGATGAACAGCATCGCGGTCAGGTAGTACTTCACCGGGAAACGGCCACCGGTGAGCGGCTGGTCGACCGGTTCGATGCCGCACTCGTAGGCCTCGAGCTTGGCCCGGTTGTAGCGCCGCGGGCCGATGAACGGGGCGGCGGTCACGGAGAACAGCGCGAACGCCGCCGCCAGGGCGAAGAGCCCGACGAGGGGCACGTAGTTCGACAGCATCAGCGACCGCCCACCGACCCGCGGGCGGGCACCGGACCAGCCGAGCGCACGCCCGTCAAGGGTGTGCACATCGTCGTGCAGACCACTTCGGCGACCTCCAGTCCACACCGGAGACCCCCGGCGTGACGCTTGTGAACAACTTCACAAAGTCGAGCGGTCGAAGCCTATGCCTGCGGGGCGTCAGAACGCCAGGACCCCCGGTGATCGACTTCACACCGGGGGTCCTGGGGGTCGCACGACCTGCGGATTCCAGTCACAGCGGGCCGGGCGCGGGCGGAGGCGGCGGCACTGTCGGGTCGGTCGGGGTGGGCTGGGGGAAGGGGGCCGGGGGCGGCGGCGGGATCGGATCGACCGGCTCGGGCGACGGCGAGGGCGGCAAGGGATCGGGCGTGGGAATCGGCGGTGACGTCATGCCGGCCCCGTGCCCGGGCCAACTCCCCGGAAACCGGCGCACGCTCCGCCCAGGGCGGAAGTGCTCGAAACGCTCTACTCAGAACGGCGGCGGGTCATCGGGGTCGGGTCGTCCGCCGGTGCCGGCCAGCGGGAGGTACGCGGGCAGCCGGGTGCCCGGTGGCCGGGTGGCGCGGGTGACCCCGGACGGGGTGGTGACCAGCAGGATGCCGTCGGGGGTCATCCGGTACTGCCAGTGCGGGGCGTGGGTCTTCAACCGGTGATGTCGCCGGCACAGGCAACACAGGTTCGCGCAGTCGGTTACCCCACCGTCGGCGTGGGGTTGGACGTGGTCGGTGTCGGTCCAGGCCGCGGGTCGGCGGCAGCCGGGATGCCTGCAGGTGCGGTCCCGGGCCTTGATGAACCGGTGCTGAGCCGGGGTCGGTTCATACCGGTCCACCGATGGTGGCCGGTCCAGCACCACACAACCGCAGTCGGCCTGCGGATGGTCCCGGCAGCCGCGGCGGACCAGCCGTTCCAGCTCCGGGCGGGTGACCGTGGCTCGCAGTGCACCGGTGTCGGGGTCGACCGGGTCGATGCCGAGGCTGCCGCCGGTCGGGGCCTGCAACCCGCCCGGGCACACCGCATCCAGCTGGGCCAGCACCTCCCGCAGCTGGCCGGCGGTGATCGGCGCCCCGCCCACCGACGCCGTGTCGGTGTCATCGATCGCCGCGGGCCCGGCCGACGGGCACCTTGTCAGCGCGGGCAGCGGTGCCAGCACGGTCAGGTGCGCGGTCACCGGCTCCCGCGAGGTGTCCCACGGCCGCAGGATCAGATCGGCGAGGACCTGCGCGCGCAGCTGACCGACCGGGCGTTCATCACCGTCGGCCTTCGCCATCCGCGCATAGGAATCCACCGTCTCCCGGCACGCCGCCGCGACCGGCGTGGGCATCCCGGCGACCAGCTCCGACATGCCGTCCCCGACCGAACGCACCGTCACATCAACGTGGCGCTCGGCCCTTCTCCGCCGCCGGTCCGCCGCCGCCGCATCCACCGCGATCAGCGCCGCCGCGGTGCGCTCCCGCAGCCGGACCGGGGTCTCCCCCGCGATCGCCCATCCCAGCGCCTGCGCCTCCACCTGCGCGACGACCGCCGGGTCCACCTGCCCACCAGCAGCTGCCGACTGACCGGCCAGTGACCGCACGATCGCGTTGGCCCGCGACTCATCGATCAGCCCGTCGGCCAACGCCTCCCAGGTGCCCGGCAGCTGATGCACCAACGCCATCGACCGGTTCAGCAGGCTCACCGCCGCCGCCACCGACGTGTTCTTCACCATCGCCAGCTCGTCGGCGAAGAACTCACTCACTCCCGCCGGTGGGCGGTCGGGCAGCCAGCCCTCCACCCCATGACCCGGCTGATCCTGGCTCCGGTCCCACTGCGCCGGACGGCGGGCCGCCATCTTCGCCACCAGCGCAGCCTGATAGGCGGCCAGCTTCGCCGCCGCCACCGACACCGCCGACAACTCCCGCACGAAACCGGCGTCATCGAAGCCACCGGGATCGAGCAGGTCGGTCAGGCGTGACGGCCGCCGCAGCACTCCCTCCGGCAGCGGGCCCCATTCAGCCGCATCGAAGGGCTGAACAGGCGCCACCGTCACCGCCACCCCGAACCCACCGGCCTCGAACACACCCCGAACCTAGGGCAGGGGTACGACAGTTTCCGCAGCTCGAGCCGGAGATCGGTCGTCGCGCAGGGCGGTGAGAAGCGAGCGGTAGGCGCCCTCGATGTCGCTTGCAGTGGTGCGGACGACCCGAGCCCGCGGCCGCTCGTCGAGCAGGGCGACGAGGCGGTCGTACATGTCCCCCAGGCCGTCGTCCCCGCCCGCCATCGCGGCCGCCTCGCGGTGATGGATGCCCCGCTCAGGATCGGACTCACGAGCGTGGAACCGGGCGATGGCCTTGGCCCGGGTGTCGAGCAGCACGACCTCCGGGGAGAGCCGAAGCGCCTTCCGTGCGGGGCTCGGCCTGGACGAGGAGACCTGGGCGCGGGGACGAGGCTGGGCGCTGTGGAAGGCGCTGATCCTGCGGGCGGGGCTGTCCGAGACCACCGCTGTGGAGTTCCGGCAGCCCGATGCGGTCCTCACGGCCGTGCTGGTCGACTGACGCTCAGGCGCGGGTGGCGCGGTGCAGGGCGACGACCCCGCCGGTGAGGTTGCGCCAGGCGACGTCCGCCCAGCCCGCCCCCTGCATCCACTGCGCCAGCTCGGGCTGCGACGGCCACGCCC
>JAOPVN010000414.1 GCA_025966175.1 Modestobacter sp.
TCCAGGTTCGGGTCGGTGGCGATGATCAGCTCGGTGACCTGGCCGTCCATCAGCCGGGTCATCAGCTCCTTGACCCGCAGGTCGTCGGGGCCGATGCCCTCGATCGGGCTGATCGCCCCGCCGAGCACGTGATAGCGGCCCTTGAACTCGCGGGTTCGCTCGATCGCCACGACGTCCTTGGGCTCCTCGACGACGCAGATGACGTCGAGGGTGCGCCGCGGGTCACGGCAGATCCGGCACTGCTCGCCCTCGGCGACGTTGAAGCAGGTCACGCAGAAGCGGACCTCGGCCTGCACCCGCTGCAGGGCGGCGACCAGCCGGACCACGTCGGCCGACTCCGCGGCGAGCAGGTGGAAGGCGATGCGCTGCGCGCTCTTGGGACCGACGCCGGGCAGTCGCCCGAGCTCGTCGATGAGGTCCTGGACAGCGCCCTCGTACACGGTTCTCCTTCAGGAGGGACGACGGTGCGTCGTCCCGGTGGGTCAGAAGCCGGGCAGGCCCAGGCCGCCGCCGAGGCCGCCGGTCACCGGGCCCATGGTGGTGGCGGCGAGCTCGTTCACGGCGCGCTGGGCGTCCCGGAGGGCCGCGACGACCAGGTCCTGCAGGGTCTCGACGTCGTCCGGGTCGACGGCGGCGGGTGCGATGGTGACGGCGACGACGTCACCACTGCCGGTCAGGGTGGCGGTGACCAGGCCCCCGCCGGCCGAGCCGGTGACCTCGGCGTTGGCCAGCTCCTCCTGCGCGTCGGCAAGGGCCTGCTGCATCTTCTGCGCCTGCTTCAGCAGTGACTGCATGTCGGGCTGGCCGCCGGGTCCCATGACCCGAGCGTAGGTGCTCCGTCCGACGATCGCGGCCGACTCCCGGGAACTCAGTTCTCGACGGTCCCGTGACCGGTCCTGCGGGCCGGCTCGACGAGGCAGGCCAGGTCGGCGTCGACGGGCGATACGGCGGGGAGCGGGGTGGGCGCGTCCCGCCGCACCACCAGCCCGTCGAGCAGCAGCCTGACGTACCGCCGGCGCAGCTCGGGCTGGGCGGGAGTGCCGATCTGGCTGAGCACGGCGGTGGCGATGCCGATGTCGAGCGCCGACACGTCCGCCCGGAGCACTCCGGCCGCCTGGGCGCGCTCGACGAGCGACGCCACCGCCGGCTCGATCCGCGCCCGCCCGCGGGCGACGCGTTCGTGGCCGTACCCGCCGTCGGCCAGTACCTGGGACAGGCCACGGTCGGCCGCCTGCGCCTCCACCCCCCAGGCGATGAAGTCCTGCAGCCCCGCCCAGGGGTCGGGGTCGGCGGCCGCTGCCTCGACCCGGGCGACCACCTCGTCGAGCTCCCGCTCGAACAGCGCGTCGATCAGGTCGGCCCGGTCGGGGAAACGCCGGTAGACGGTGCCGACGCCGACCCCGGCGACCCGGGCGATGTCGTCGAAGCGGGCGTCCAGCCCCTGCTGGGCGAACACCTCGCGGGCGGCCTCGAGGATCAGCAACCGGTTCCGCTGCGCGTCGCGCCGCAGGGGACGGCCGGCGTCGTCCAGCTCGCCGCTCGGCGTGACGTACGACATGACCCGATCCTAACCGAAACGGAACAACCGCTCCGTTTTCGTTGCTAGCGTCTCCGGCAGAAACGGAAAAACTGCTCCACTTCGTTCGGAGGACGTATGACCAGCACGACCGAGACCGACCGGGCCACGTCGGCCCCGCCGGCGTCCGTGAGCACCGGCCACGCGCGCCGTTGGCTGATCCTGGCGGTGGTCGCTCTCGCCCAGCTGGTCGTCGTGCTCGACGCGACCATCGTGAACATCGCACTGCCCACCGCCCAGGCCGATCTGGGTTTCGGCAACGACGACCGGCAGTGGATCGTCACCGGCTACGCGCTGGCCTTCGGCTCACTGCTGCTGCTCGGCGGCCGGCTGGCCGACCTCTTCGGCCGCAAGCCGCTGTTCCTGGTCGGGCTGATCGGCTTCGCCGCCGCCTCGGCCGTGGGCGGGGCCGCCGAGGGCTTCGGCCTGCTGGTGACGGCGCGGGCGGCTCAGGGTGTCTTCGGCGCCATGCTCGCCCCGGCCGCCCTCTCCCTGCTGACCGTCACCTTCACCGACGGCAGGGAGCGCGGCCGGGCCTTCGCCATCTTCGGTGCCATCTCCGGTGGTGGCGGTGCCATCGGCCTGATCCTGGGCGGCGCGCTGACGGAGTACCTGTCCTGGCGCTGGTGCCTCTACGTGAACGTGCCGATCGCCGCGGTCGCCGTCGTCGGCGCGCTGCTGTTCCTCCCCCGCACCGAGCCGCGCGAGAAGGGCGGGCCGCGGCTCGACGTCCCGGGCACCGTGCTGAGCGTGGCCGGTCTCGTCTCACTGGTCTACGGCCTGGGCACCGCCGAGACCGACGGCTGGACCTCGGCGACCACGCTGGGGTTCATCGCCGCCGGCGTCGTCCTGCTCGCCGCCTTCGTGCTGGTCGAGCTGCGCACCGCCCACCCGCTGCTGCCGATGCGGGTGGTCACCGACCGCGTCCGCGGCGGCGCGTACCTCGCCGTCGCCCTGATCGGTGGCGGCATGTTCGGGGTCTTCCTGTTCCTGACCTACTTCATGTCGACGGTGCTCGGCTTCGACCCGCTGCCCACCGGCGTGGCCTTCCTGCCGATGATCGTCGGGCTGATGATCTCCGCCCAGCTCGCCCCCTCCCTGGTCAACCGGATCGGGCTCAAGGTGCCGGTGACGGCCGGCTTCCTGATCGGTGGCGCCGGGATGCTGGTCTTCGTCTCCCTCGGCGTCGACAGCGGGTACTGGACGCACGTCTTCCCCGGCCTGGTCATCGTCGGCCTCGGTCTCGGGCTGGCGATCGCCCCGGCGTTCGCCGCCGCCACCCTGGGCGTGGGCCGGGAGGACGCCGGGGTGGCGTCGGCCGCGGTCAACACCTTCCAGCAGATCGGTGGCTCGATCGCGACCGCGGTGCTCAGCGCCCTGGCCGCCGCCGCGGCCACCGACGCGCTCGTGGGCGTCGACCCGAGCGACCCGGCCGCACTGCTGGCGGCCTCGGTGACCAGCTACACGACGGTGTTCGCCTGGTCGGCGGGCATCTTCGCGGTCGGAGCCGTGCTCTGCGGCCTGCTGCTCCCGCACGGCGCCATCGAGCAGGACCCGGACGCGGCACCGGTCATCGCGCACTGACGACCGGTCCCTGACTGGGGCGTCCGCCTTCGGGTGGGCGCCCCCGTCGCGTCCGGACTCGCCCACCGGGCCTCCCCGGAACGACCGGTCAGTCGTCGATCGGGCGGGCGCCCAACTGGGTGCGCAGCAGCTGCAGGGCAGCCGCCTCCGGGTCGAGCACGGGCGCGGCGTCCGCCGTGCCGCCCGACGCGACGTCGGCAGCCCGCTCGGCCATCAGCTCGTCGGCCTC
>JAOPVN010000428.1 GCA_025966175.1 Modestobacter sp.
CGAGCAGGTCACCGAGCCGGATGCCGGACCAGGTGGCGGTCGAGCTCCACCCCTCCACGCAGGTGATCGGCAGCCGTTCGGTGCGCTGGGGGAACCCCTGCAGGTCGGCCAGCGACAGCTCCAGCCGGTTCGGTCCCTCCACGACCAGCCGGTAGTCAGCACCGATCTCGGTGGTGCCGGCCCTCGTCGCGGTCTGCCGCACCGGCAGGCCCTGCGGACCCACGCCCGGGATGCGCGGGCCGAGCACCGACACCCGGGCCAGCGGCGACAGGGTCTGCCCGACCGTGGTGAGCGTGACCGCGCCGACCGCGAGCCCGGCGGCCAGCACGAACGTCCGCCGCGGGACGCCGTTGGCCTCCGCGGCCGCATCGACGGCGAGCAGCTCGGTGGCCTGCTCGCCGGAGAGCCCGGCCGTCGCGCCCGGTGAGCCACGCCGGGCCAGGCCGCGCCGGATCTCCGGTGCCTTGGCGCCGACGTGCACGGCCACGGCACCGATCGCGAGCCAACCGGTCCAGTAGTGCGTCGTGGTGAAGAAGAAGCCGAACGGATACCACTCGGCGATGTTGATCAGCCCGGTGAGCAGCTGCATCGCGCTGGCGCCGACCAGCACCAGGATCGACAGCCGGCCGACCGCGCGGCTCAGCGAGCCGGCCGGCGGCCACTCGAAGAGCTTCGGGTAGACCGTCCAGAGCTTGACCAGCAGCAGCGGGATCGAGGCCAGCCCGGTGGCCACGTGGATGCCCTGGGTGACCCGGTACAGCCAGGACGGCGACGCCGGCCAGACGAACCAGCCCGGGGGGTTCTGCACCAGGTGGCTGATCAGCCCGGTGAGGAAGCAGACGGTGAACGCGATGCCGAGGAAGGCGCCGGTGCGGGCGGCCCGCCGCTCGGAGTGCAGCGGGCTGGTGAAGGCACCGCGCCGGAACGGACCGCGGCGCAGCTGCTCCGGCGGTGCGGGGAGCCGGGCGCCGAGCACCCCGTCCAGGGCGGTGGTCACGTCAGCACCGTGCTCCTGTCAGCGCCGCGGCGATGTCGTCGACGACCCGCCGGGTGCGGCTGTCCGGCGGGCACTCCGCCGCCACCGACACCGCGTCGGGGAAGTGGTCGATGTCGGTCAGCTCCGGCAGGTCCAGCACGGTCAGCCCGGCCTGCTGCAGCGCGGCGCGGGTGAGCAGGGCGGTGTCCTTCCGGGACATCGGGACGTCGGGCAGCACCAGGGCCGCCGCCGGGGAGTGCACCCCCAACGCCCACCAGCCGCCGTCCGGCGCGGTGCCGAGCACCGCCGTCCCCGGCCCGGCGGCGACCAGCTGATCGAGGCAGTCGGCCAGCAGCTGCGGCGACACCTGCGGGGTGTCCATGCCGATGAGCAGTGTGGGCAGGTCGCCGTCCGGCGTGTCCATCGCGTCGGCGAAGGCGTGGGCCAGCCGGTTGCCGAGGTCGCCCTCGACCTGCGGGACGACGACGCAGCCGGTCAGGTCCAGGTCGCCGGGCTCGCCGTCCAGGGCCACCACCCGGCGCTGCACCGGTGTGGCGCGCACCGCGTCGAGGGTGTCGCCGACCGCCGCCGCAGCGATCGCGGCGGCCTGCTCGGGCGTGCACGGCGGGGTGAGCCGGGTCTTGCTCCTCCCGGGCACCGGTGCCTTGGTGATCACCAGCAGCTGGGTCATCGGGCCAGCACCGCGCGCATGTCGCGGATCGTGCGGAGGGTGCCGAGCACCGTGCCGGTGACCTTGGACTTCGTGCCCTCGGCGCGCGGGGCGTAGTCGACGTCCACCTCGACGATCCGCCAGCCGGCGTCCGCCGCTCGGGTGACCATCTCCAGCGGGTAGCCGAAGCGGCGGTCGGTGATGCCCAGGGCCAGCAGCGCCTCGCGGCGCCCGGCGCGCATCGGGCCGAGGTCGTGCAGCGCCCGGCCGGTGCGGCGGCGGAGCATCAGCCCGAGGGCGGTGTTGGCCACCCGGGCGTGCGGCGGCCAGGCGCTGCGGTGCGTCGGCCGGCGGCGACCCAGCACCAGGTCGGCCTCGCCGGCGAGCACCGGGCCGGCGACCCGCGGCAGCTGCGCGGGGTCCATCGAGGCGTCGGCGTCGCAGAAGCAGACGACGTCCGCGGTCGCGGCCTCCAGCCCGGCGTGCGCGGCCGCTCCGAAGCCGCGCTGCGGCACGGTGACCACGGTGGCGCCGTGGTCGGTGGCGATCTGGGCCGACCCGTCGGTGGAGCCGTTGTCGGCGACGATCGCGCGGTAGCCGGCGGGCAGCCGGGTGAGCACCTGGGGGAGGGCCCCGGCCTCGTTGAGGCAGGGGAAGACGACGTCCGGCACGGACGGACGGTAGCTGCGGTCGTCGGTCATCGCCCGGCGTTCGTTGCCGGCCCGGTTCGCGGATGGGTTGTTCGTGCGGCCCGACCCGGATGCCCTACCGGCGCCATAATGGCCATTTTGGCGCTGCTCGGTCGCGGAGCGGCACTCAGCGGGCCGACCTACGCTCGCGGACCGTGACCACCACCGAGCCGGCCGCGACCGCTGACCCGGCGGCTCCTCCGCGTCGGCGGTGGTGGCCGCCGTTCCTCGCCGTCGCCCTCGTCGTCGCGTTCGTGCTGGTCATCGGCCGGATCGGCCGCCGGCTGACGCTCGACGGCACGGTGCTGCACCTGCTCGGTGGCTGGGTGCTGCGCGGGCAGTTCGACGTCCTCTGGACCCCGCGGGTGTGGCTGCCGGTGATCGTCGGACTGGCCGGCGTCCTGCTCGGCCCACCGCTGGCCGCCCGGCTGCCCTGGCGGGTGCTGCTGCCCGGGTCCGCGCTGGCCGCCGCCGGCTGGGCGGTCGCGCTGGCGAAGACCTCCGGGGAGGACCGGCTGACCGCGCCGCTGGACGTGGTCTACGAGTACCCGCACGACGTGCCGCGGGTCGGCTCGATCGGCGTGTTCCTGTCCGGCTTCGTCGGCTCGGTGCCGGCCGACTCCGCCGACCCCTGGACCACGCACGTCGCCGGCCATCCACCGGGTGCGCTGCTGACCTTCGTGCTGCTGGACCGGGTGGGCCTCACCGGCCTGGGCTGGGCCGCCGCGCTGTGCATCGCCGGCGGGGCGTTGGCGGTGCCGGCCGTGCTGGTCGCCGTCCGCGCGGTGGCCGGGGAGGAGCCGGCCCGGACGGCGGCGCCGTTCCTGGTGCTCGCCCCGGTGGCGCTGTGGGTGGCGACCAGCGCCGACGCGTTCTTCGCCGGGGTCGCTGCCTGGGGGGTGGCACTGCTCGCGGAGGGGGCCGCCCGCGCGCCCGGCCGGGGCTCCGACGTCCGGGCCCTCGCCGGTGGGCTGCTGCTGGGGCTGGCGCTGTTCCTGTCCTTCGGGCTGACCGCGCTCGGACTGGTCGTGCTCGCCGTCGT
>JAOPVN010000387.1 GCA_025966175.1 Modestobacter sp.
GGACGGGACGGCGCACGGGGCCGACGCCGGGTACGCGGTGAGCGGCGCCGCACCGGCGGTGCTGGACGAGCTGCTGGGCACCGCGCCGGCGACCCGGCCCTCCGGCTCGCAGCTGAAGATCAACATGGTGCTGCGGCGGCTGCCCGGACTGCGGTCCGGGGCCGATCCGCGCCAGGTGTTCAGCGGAACGGTGCACGTCGACGAGGCCGCCTCGCAGATCGATGCGGCCTACGCCCAGGCCGCGGCAGGCCGGCTGCCCGACGTCGTCCCGTTCGAGGTGTACTGCCACTCGCTGACCGACCCGACGATCGTCGGGGACACCGGGCTGCACACGCTCACCCTGTTCGGCCTGCACACCCCCGCCGCGCTCTACACCGCCGACCCCGAGGGAACGCGGGACGAGGCGGTGCGCCGGGTGGTGGCGCAGCTGGACGCCCACCTCACCGAGCCGCTGGCCGACTGCCTGGCGCGTGACGGGGAGGGCCGGCCGTGCCTGCAGGCGTCGTCCCCGCTGGACGTCGAGGCGGCGCTGGCCATGCCGGGCGGTCACATCTTCCACGGCGACCTGTCGTGGCCGGTCGCCGACGAGCCGGCGCTGGTGGGCACCTGGGGCGTGGCGACGCCGCACCCGCGGGTGGTGGCCGCCTCCTCCGGCGGCACGGTGCGCGGTGGCGCCGTCAGCGGCCTGGGCGGCTTCGCGGCGGCCCAGCAGCTGCTCGGCCACCGCTGACCCGGACCGCCGCCGCTCGAGGCAGGCGGCGGCCCGGGAGTTCCGGCTACTTCAGCATGAACCCGGCGTCGCACTGCACGGTCGAGCCGGTGATCCACTTGGCCTCGTCCGAGCAGAGGAACGCCACGACACCGGAGACGTCCGCCATCGGCATGGCGTCCACGGGCATCAGATTGAACCGCATCGCGTCGCCGAGCTCCTTGTGCTCGTCCAGCCACTGCGGGAAGAAGTCGTTGTTCGACATGGGCGAGTCGACGCCGGTCGGGTGCAGGGTGTTGACCCGGATCGACTCCGGCGCCAACTCCTTGGCCAGGGTGCGCATCAGGCCGACGATGCCGTGCTTGGCCGCCGTGTAGTGCGTGCACCCGGCGACGCCCTTGAGCCCGGCGATCGAGGAGGTGATGACGATCGAACCGCCGTTGCCCCCGGCCCGGATGTGCGGAACGACCGCCCGACAGGCCTTGAAGACACCCGTCAGGTTGATGTCGATCATGTCGTCCCACTGCTCGTCGGTGAGCTCCCACGTGGTGTCCGACAGGGTCAGGATCCCGGCGTTGGCCAGCAGGAAGTCGATCCGGCCGAACTCGGCCATCGCGGTGTCGGCGAGCCGCTGCATGTCCGCGCTGCTGCGCACGTCGGCCTCCAGCGCCACGCAGCGGCGGTCGAGCGCCTCGACCTGCCGGACCGTCTCCTCCAGGTCACCGGGCCGGCCGGTGGCGAACGGCACCGAGCCGACCTGCTCGGTGATGTCGCAGATGACGATGTCGGCGCCCTCGCTCGCCAGTCGCACGGCGTGAGAACGACCCTGCCCACGCCCACCACCGGTGATGACGGCGACCTTGCCATCCAGCTTGCCCATGTTCAGGAGTCCTCTCGGTACGCCGCTGCGGCGCGGCTGTTGATATCTGCCAGGTGGTCGGTGAACTCTCGGTACGGCTCGTCCCAGGGGTCCTTCAGACCCCAGCCACGGCCGGTGTTCTCCACGTACGCGCACCAGTGCCAGCCGGCGAACCACGGCTCGGCACGCAGGACGTCGAGCGTGGCCGCGTAGTCGGCCGCTCGGCCGGCCTGATCGGCGATGTCGCTGGTGCGGTGCGGGTTGAGCTCGGTGGGCGTCCAGTTGCCGATGTCGGCCAGGAGCACCGGCTTGCCGCCGGACTGCTCGTGCCAGCCGGCCAGGTCCTGGCGCATCTGCTGCCGCGAGGCGTCGTCCGCGCCGGTGAAGTACTGCACGGAGAGGACGTCGACGAAGGGCTGCATCGCCCGCAGCACCGGCTCGGGGATGCCCTTGTTGCCGTTGTAGCGGTCCCCGAGAACGAGGTGATCGGGGTCGTAGCGACGGATCGCCGTCACGATCGTCTCGTAGTAGCGGCTGGCGACGTCGTAGAGCGCGGTCGCCCGCTGCGCGGGGTCCAGTCCGCGCAGGGACGGGAAGTCCGCCCCGGAGGCGTGCGGCAGCCAGGCCGGGATGTCGACCAGGAAGTAGCCCAGGAGGTCGGGTGAGTCGGCGTGCTCCCCTGCCACGCTGCGGGCCAGGTAGTCACACCAGCCCTCGAAGTCCGCACCCATCTCGCGGAACGACGGGTGCCCGTTCCAGTCCTCGATCTCCTGCACTCGCAGCTGCGCCACGTAGGGCATCCCGGCGCGACGGAGGTCGGCGGCCGGCCACGGGGTCGAGTGGTAGAGGTCGATCGGGTCGCCGAACCAGTCCAGCGCCTCACCCCAGCCGCCGCTGACGTACTCCTGGGTCCAACCGAGGGTGTTGAACCCCCAGTCCCGCAGGTCGGGGACGACGCCGTCGGCGATCCAGCTGTCCCGCGAGCCGTACCTGCCGCGCCAGACCTCGACGTTGCGCGGGTACTTGAGGTTGGTCTCGTCGGCGTGGTTGACCCCGAGGCTGAGGAACGGCCGGCCGTCGGGGTCGACGAGCTTGCCGTTCCGGATCGCGAAGGCGCTCACGCGACCAGCAGGGGGCTCAATGTGCGGTGGGCGACCTGCAGGCCGGTCTTGATCTTGTCCTCGGTGCCGCCCCAGACCGGGTCCTCGTGCTCGACGGACAGCACGCCGTCGAACCCGCCCTCGTAGAGGGTGTCGACGACCCGGCGCCAGTCGACCTGCCCGAGGCCGGGCACCCGGTACCGCCACCAGCCGACGTCCCACGGGTCCTCGCGCACGACCGCCTTCCCGGGCCAGCCGTAGCGGTTGCGCCGCTCGGGGAAGACCTCGACGTCCTTGGCCTGGGCGTGGGCCACGCGGTCCACGTAGGGACGCAGCGCCTCGACCGGGTCGATGCCGATCCAGACCAGGTGCGAGGGGTCGTAGTTCAGGTAGAGCCCCAGGTCGAACATCCACTCCCAGAGCTCCGGGGAGTACGCGAGGTTGCCGGGGTAGCCGTCGGGGTGCCACCCCTCCATCACGCAGTTCTCGATGACGATCTTGACGCCCTTCTCGCCGGCCCGGTCGACCAGGGGCGCGAAGAGCTTCTCGGCCGCGCGCAGGTTCTCGGCCACGCTCAGCTGGGGATCGCGGCCGATGAACGTGCCCACGGTCGGGATGCCGACGAGCGCGGCGGCGTCGATCAGCTTCGCGACGTGGGCGTTGACCGCCGACCGCTCGACCGGATCGGGGTGCAGGTTGTTGTCGTAGTACGCCAGCGAGGACGCCGTCAGGCCGTGCTGGTCGAACAGCGCGGCGAACCGCTCAGCGGCGCCGGCGTCGAAGCCCTCGACGTCGAGGTGCGTGGCCGTGAACGGCCGGTCGCCCAGGTCAGGCCAGGCAGCGACCTCCAGGGCTGCGTAGCCTTCGGCCGCTGCCCAGGCCGCGATCTCCTCGAGGCTGCGATCGGGCAGGCACGCGGTCAGGAATCCGAGCTTCATCGAACGGTCCTCCACCCAGACGGGACGGGAGCGACGTGAGCGAGAATCTGGCCCGCGGGAGGTACTGAGGCCTCACGGGGACGCCCGCTTTTGTCAACGTGAGGGTATGTTGTGCTTCGGTCATGCAGAAGTCAAGCCGTAGGCTGACGAAGGAGGTCACGCGTTGACGAGCCAACCCGTCGGCGTGCCCACCAGGGCCCCGTCGAGCACCGATCAGCTCGATGGGCTGGTGACCGTGCTGGACCTCGTCCGCTGCGGTCGCGCCCGCTCGCGCCCGGAACTGGCCCGGCTGTCCGGCCTGGGCCGGGGTGCGGTCACCCAGCGCGTGGCCCAGCTGCTGGACAGCGGGTTGCTGATCGAGAGCGAACTCGGTCGGTCGACGGGCGGCCGCCCGCCGCGGGAACTGGCCGTGCGGGCCGAGGCGGGGCTGGTCCTCGTCGCCCCGCTGGGCGCGACCCATGTCGCCGCGGGGGTCACCGATCTGACCGGGCGGCTCATCGACTCCGTGCAGGAGCCCATCGACATCGCCGCCGGCCCGGGCCCGACGCTGGACCGGGTCGAGCAGCTGTTCGACGAACTGCTGGCGCGGGACACGGTGCCGCGGGCCCCGGTCTACGGCATCGGGGTGGGGCTGCCGGGCCCGGTCGAGTTCGCGACCGGCGCGCCCGTGAACCCGCCGATCATGCCCGGCTGGGACGGGTACCAGGTCCGCACCCGGCTGGCCGAGCGGTTCGACGTCCCCGTCTGGGTGGACAACGACGTGAACCTGATGGCGCTCGGGGAGCTCCGGATGGGCGCGGCCCAGGACGAGCAGGACGTCGTCTACGTCAAGATCGGCACGGGCATCGGCGCCGGCCTGATTTCCGACGGGCGACTGCACCGCGGCGCGAACGGCGCGGCCGGCGACATCGGCCACGCGACGGTCGACGTCTCCAGCGGTGTGGTCTGCCGCTGCGGCAACATCGGCTGCCTGGAGGCCCTGGCCGGCGGAGCCGCGCTGAGCCGGGATGCGACCGTGGCTGCCACCGAAGGGCGCAGCGCCTATCTCGCCCGGGTGCTCGACGAGGGTCGGCCGATCACCGCCTCGGACGTCGCGGCCGCCGCACAGCACGGTGACGCCGTCTCGGTCGAGTTGCTGGCCCGGTCGGGTCAGCTGGTCGGGGACACGGTGGCCACCCTGGTCAACTTCTTCAACCCCTCGCTGGTGCTCCTGGGCGGTGGGGTCGCGCTGGCCGGCGACGTCATCCTGGCCGCCGTCCGGGAGGCGGTCTACCGCCGTTCGCTCCCGCTGGCCACCCGCGAGCTGCGCATCGCCCGGTCGACCCTGACCCCCGACCCGGCGCTGCCCGGGGCCGCCCACATGGTCCTGGACGAGCTGTTCAGCCGGCAGCGGCTGGGCCGGTGGCTGCCGGCCGGTTCCCCCTCCGGGCTCCCCCAGCTGGCCGACGAACCCGCCGCCTGACAGAGGACCCCCTGGAGGGGGTCCTCTGTCAGCTGGCGACCGGGATCCAGCGCTCCGCGGCGGCCGACTCGACCACCGCGGAGGTGACGCGGGCCGCGCGGAGCCCGTCGGCGAAGGTGGGCAGGCCGGGGGCTGCGCAGCCGCGCACGGCGGCCATCACGTCACCGACGAAACCGTTGAAGCAGTCCTGGTAGCCCTGCGGGTGCCCGGCCGGCAGCACGGCGAGCCGGGCCGCCGCCGGGGACAGCTGGTCGGGGTCGCGGTGGACGATGGTGTTCGCGGCCACGCCGCCCACCCACAGCGTCTCCGGCAGCTCCTGCTGGAACGCATAGGAGGCCTCCGTCCCGTCGAAGGAGAAGGAGAGCCCGTTCTTCCGGCCCGGGGAGGCCTGGCTGACCAGCACCGAGCCGCTGGCCCCCTGGTCGGTGCGGAACAGCACGCAGGCGCCGTCCTCGGTGGCGACCGGCTGCCCGTCGACACCCCGCGCGTCGTGGGCACGGGCGGTGCTCGCGGTCAGCTCGGTGATCCGGTGACCGGTCACGAACTCCATGAGGTCACACCAGTGCACCCCGATGTCGGCGAACGCCCGGGACGGGCCACCGCGGCCGGGGTCGACCCGCCAGTTGGTGTCCGACGCCGCGGCCAGCCAGTCCTGCAGATAGGAGCCGTGCAGCAGCCACAGCCGCCCGGCGTCCCCGCGGGCGATCCGCTCGCGCGCCTCGCGCACCGTCGGGTAGTACCGGTAGACGAACGGGACGGCGTGCACCACCCCGGCCCGTTCCGCCAGGTCGGCGAGCCGCTGAGCGTCCTCGGCGCTGAGCGCGAGCGGCTTCTCGCACACCACGTGCTTGCCGGCGGCCAGCGCCAGCTCCGCCATCTCGAGGTGCAGGTGGTTGGGCGTGCAGATACTGACCACGTCGACGTCCGGCGACGCGACGAGCTCCTCGACCGAGGCGGCGGCCCGGGAGGCGCCCAGCGAACCGGCGGCCTCCGCCCCGCGGGCGGCGCTGCTGCCCGCCACAGCGGTCACCACCCCGCCCGCAGCGCGCACCGCGTGCGCGTGCACCCGGGCCATGAAGCCCGTGCCGACGATGCCGAAGCGCACCTGGTCGCTCACTTCCGGCGCGCCAGCGCGACGGCCAGGATGATGATCGCGCCGCGGACGACCTGCTGCTGGCTGGTGTCCAGGCCGGCGAGGATGAGCCCGTTGTTGATCAGGCTGATCAGCAGCGAGCCGAACAACGTGCCGATCACGGTGCCGGCCCCGCCGAAGAGGCTGGTCCCGCCGAGGATCACGGCCGCGATCGCGGAGAGCTCGTCGCCGGCGCCCCACTGGAACCGCCCGGACTGCAGGCGGCCGGCGTAGAGCATGCCGGCCACGCTGGCCACGATCGAGGCCAGCAGCATGACCTGGAACTTGATCCGCTTGGTGCGGACGCCGCTGAACTCCGCCGCTGTCCGGTTGCCGCCGGTGGCCAGCACCTGGCGGCCGAACCGGGTCTTGGCCAGCACGACGGAGCCGATGGCCACGAAGACGGCCATCCAGACGAGCAGCCCGGGGATGGGCCCGAAGTTGCCCCCACCGAAGATCAGGTTGTACGTGTCGTTGAGGATCGGCTTCGGCGCGGAGGAGGTGATCCACTGCGCGACGCCGGCCGCGATCCCCATCATCCCGAGCGTCACCAGGAACGAGGGGATGTTCAGCATCGCGACCAGGCCGCCGTTGATCGCGCCGACGGCGGCGCCGACGGCCAGGCCGGCCACCACACCGCCGACGATGCCCCACTCCGGGATCGCCATGGCCGTGCAGACGCTGGCCAGGCCGGCGACCGACCCGACGCTCAGGTCGATCTCCGCGCTGGCGATCACGAAGGTCATGCCGACGGCGATGACCGAGATCGTCGCGGCCTGCCGGAAGATGTTCAGCACGTTGTTCTGGGACAGGAAGCCCTGGTCGCGCAGGGTCACCGAGAACGCGATGAAGACGACGACGAAGCCGATGTAGATGATGTAGCGCCGCCAGTCGAGCCCGGCGAGCAGGCTCCCCGGTGCGCGACGGCCGGAGGGCGCCGGCGAGGTCTCGGTCGCCTCCGGTCCAGTGGTGGTGGACATGCCTCAGGCTCCTTGCACTACGAGTTGGAGGTGGTTCTCGTCGGGGATGTCGCGGCGATCGAGCACCCGGTGCACCGCGCCCTCGCGCAGCACGACCACCCGGTCGCTGACGGCGAGCAGTTCGGGGTACTCCGAGGAGATGACCAGGACGGCCATGCCCTCGTCGGCGAGCTGCCGGATGTTCGCGAGGATCTCGTTCTTGGTGCCGATGTCCACGCCCGCGGTGGGCTCGTCCATGATCAGCACCTTCGGGTCGGTGCCCAGCCACTTGGCGATGACGACCTTCTGCTGATTGCCGCCGGAGAGCAGCCGCACCGGCCGGTCGGCGTTGGCCACCTTGATGCCGAAGCGCGAGACCAGGTCGCGGGCGAGCGACCTCCCCTTCCCGTCGTCGAGCAGAGGGCCTCGGCGCATCCGGTCGAGCAGCGGCAGGGTCAGGTTCGCCCGCACGGAGTGCTCGAGGACCAGCCCCTGGGCCCGGCGGTCCTCCGGGATCAGCGCGATCCCGGCGCCGATCGCGTCCTGGGGGCCGCGGAGCCGCAGCTCCCGGCCACCGAGGCTGATCGAGCCGGAGGTCATCGTGTCGATGCCGAACAGCACCCGCGCCAGCTCGGTGCGGCCGCTGCCCATGAGCCCGGCCAGGCCGACGATCTCGCCGGCGGCGACCGAGAACGAGACGTCCCGGACCCGCGGTCCGGCCGTCACGCCGTCGAGCACCAGCAGCGGCCCGGCGTCCGGCGCCCGGTCAGCGCGCTCCTGGTAGGCGAGCTCTCCCTCGATCTCCCGGCCGACGATGCCCTCGACGATCCGTTCCGGGGTGACGTCGCTGAGCGCCTCGGTGAACAGCCGCCGGCCGTCCCGCAATACGGTGATCCGGTCGGCGATCCGGTAGACCTCGTCCATCCGGTGCGAGATGTAGATGACCGAGATGCCCTGCTCGGTGAGCCGGCCGACGAGCTCGAAGAGGACGTCGGCCTCGTGCTTGGCCAGGC
>JAOPVN010000506.1 GCA_025966175.1 Modestobacter sp.
GGCCCGGTGGACCAGGCCCAGGTCGACCAGCGAGGCGACCTGGCGGCTGACGGTGCTCTTGTCCAGCCCGAGCCGGGCCACGACGTCGCTGGCGCGCAGCGGGCCGGCGTCGTCCAGCAGCACGAGCAGGCCGTAGGCCGCGCCGTCCAGGTCGGCGTGCAGCTCTCCGGCCAACCGCCCCTGGATCGCTCGGGAACGCCGGAGCAGGAGCGCGATCTCCCGCTCCAGGGCCACGTAGGCCGCATGGCTGTCCGGGGCGGTGCGCGGAGCGCTGTCGACGGTCACACCGTTCTTGACGTCCGGTGCGGGCTCGGCGTTCCCGCTCACTGGCGACCGCTCGGTCGCCACACCACCAACGCCGAGCTCGAGGTGCGCGGTACCAGGTCACGCCGGTAGGCCGCCGAGATGGCCGACTCCGCGGCGATCCGCCGGGTCTCGGACACCTCGACCTCCTCGAGCAGCTCGGCGACGCGGGCCTGCAGCGCCTCCACCCGCGACTCGAGCTCGATGATCCGCTTGATGCCGGCCAGGTTGACGCCGTCCTCCTGGCTCAGCCGCTGCACCTCCCGGAGGAGGGCGACGTCCCGCGGGCTGTACCGCCGACCGCCACCGGCCGTGCGGCCGGGGCTGACCAGCCCCAGCCGGTCGTACTGGCGCAGCGTCTGCGCGTGCATGCCGGCGAGCTCGGCGGCGACCGAGATGACGAAGACCGGGGCGTCCTCGGCGAAGGAACGGCCCGGCTCGGGGATGGTCATCGGGCACCGCCGTCCCGCAGGGCGGCCGTGACCTCCGGCCGCGGGTCGTCGGGCAGCTCGGCGGCGAGCTTCTCGATCGCCTCCCGGGCGCCGGGGGTGAGCCGGGCCGGGACGGCGACCTCCACGGTGACCAGCAGGTCCCCGGCGGTGCCCTTGCCCTGCACTCCGCGCCCACGGACCCGGAAGGTGCGCCCGCTGGCGGTGCCGCCGGGGACCTTGAGCGAGACCGAGCCGTCCAGGGTGGGCACGGTGAGCGTCGTCCCCAGGGCGGCCTCGGCGAAGGACACCGGGACGGTGAGGGTCAGGTCGTTGCCGCTGCGGCCGAACAGCTCCGAGGCGCTGACGTGGACGACGACGAACAGGTCACCGGGCGGACCGCCGCGCCGACCCGGAGCGCCCTTGCCGGCCAGCCGGATCCGCTGCCCGTCCTTGACCCCGGCGGGGATCCGGACGGTGATGGTGCGGGTCTGCGTGGTGACGCCGCTGCCCTTGCAGTCCGGGCACGGGTCGTCGACCACGGAACCGGTGCCGCGGCACTCCCTGCACGGCTCGGAGAACGCGAACGCCCCCTGGCTGCGGCTGGTGACCCCGGCGCCGTTGCAGACCGGGCAGGTGTGCGGGCTGGTGCCGGGACGGGCGCCGTTGCCGTGGCAGGTCGGGCAGGTGCCCGGGCTCTGCATGCGCAGCGGCACGGTGACGCCGAGCACCGCCTCGTCGAACGCGAGGGTCGCCTCGGTCTCGACGTCCTGACCGCGGGCCGGGCCGGACGCCGCCTGCTGACGACCGCGGGTGCCCGTGCCGGCCGTACCGGTGAACAGGCCGCCGAAGATGTCGCCCAGGCCACCGGCGCGGCCACCGGCACCGGGGGCACCGGCGCCACCGAAGATGTCGCCGAGGTCGAAGGGCTGGCCACCGGCGGTGCCGCCACCGGGGAAACCGCCCGGGAAGCCGCCGGGCGCGCCCGCGCCGGGGCGGAAACCACCCGAGCCGAACAACCGACGGGCCTCGTCGTACTCCGCCCGCCGCTTGGGGTCCGACAGCACGTCGTAGGCCTCGGAGACCTCCTTGAACCGGGTCTCGGCCTGGGTGTTCCCCGGGTTCTTGTCCGGGTGCAGCTCACGGGCCAACTGCCGGTAGGCCTTCTTGATGGCCGCGGCGTCGGCGTCCTTGGGGACGCCCAGGGCTGCGTAGTAGTCCTTCTCGATGAAGTCCCGGGTGCTGCTCATCGGGCGCCTCCTCTCTGCTGTGCTGCTGACGAGCCGGTCCGCCCTCCGGGAGCCGGAGGGCGGACCGGCTTGGTGGTGGTGCTCAGCCGGCGGCCGGGCCCGCGCCCGGCTGGTCGTCGGCGGTGTCGGTGCTGACGTCGACGACCACGGCCTGCTCGGCCACGACCGGCGCCGGGGACTCGGGGTCGGTGACCCCGACCATCGCCGTCCGCAGCACGCGGTCCCCACGCCGGAAGCCCGGGCGCAGCACCGTGCTGGCGGTCGGCTCGGTGACCTCGGGTGAGGTGTCGTGCAGGACCGCCTCGTGCAGCGACGGGTCGAACGGGTCGCCCGGCGTGCCGAACGTCGTCACGCCCAGTCCATCCAGCAACCCCAGTACGCGGTCGGCGACGACCTTGAACGCGCCGGTCAGGTCACCGTGGTCCCGCGCCCGCTCGATGTCGTCGACGATCGGGAACAGCTGGCCGGCGAAGCGCTCGGCGGCCTGATCGACCACCAGCACCCGATCCCGCTCGACCCGGCGCCGGTAGTTGGCGTACTCGGCGGTGACCCGCTGCAGGTCCTCGGTGCGCTCGGCCAGCTGGCGGGCGGCGTCGTCCGTGACGCCGTCCACCGGTTGCTCGGCGACCGGAGCTCCGGCTGTGGCCATGTCGCTGTCGTGCTCGCTCATCTGCTCTCCCTGCTCCGGCCCGGTGCCGGCCGGCTCGTTCCCGGCCGGCACCCGGGCCGCACCGCTGGTCGGGTCGATGCGCCGCTTGTCCCGGATGACGACCCGTGGCGGCTGCTCGTCCTGCTGGCTCATCGTCTCCCCCCGCGACCACCGGCCCGGTCACCCGGGCCGGTGGACACGCACGCCGACGGCGAGGTCACTTCTTGTCGGTGTCCTCGTCGACGATCTCGGCGTCGACGACGTCGTCGTCGCTCGTCGTGGAGCTGGAGGTGGCACCGGTCGAGCCGGTGTCGAAGCCGGCCTCGCCGGCACCCGCGGCACCGGCGCCGTCGGCCTGCGCCTGGGCGTAGAGGGCCCCGCCGACCTCCTGGGAGATGCGGGCGACCTTCTCCTGCGCGGTCTTGATCGCGGCGATGTCGGACCCGCCGAGGGAGGAGCGCAGCTCGGTGAGCGCCTCGCCCAGCTCGTCCTTCTTCTCGGCCGGGATCTTGTCGCCGTTCTCCGCGAGGAACTTCTCCGTCTGGTACTGCAGCGACTCCGCGAGGTTGCGGGTCTCCGCCTCGTCCCGACGCTTCTTGTCCTCCTCGGCGTGCGCCTCGGCGTCCTTCATCATCCGCTCGATGTCGTCCTTGGGGAGGGCCGAACCACCGGTGATGGTCATCGACTGCTCCTTGCCCGTGCCCAGGTCCTTGGCGT
>JAOPVN010000576.1 GCA_025966175.1 Modestobacter sp.
TGACCGAGGACCTCACTCTGCTCGGCTTCGTGGCCCTGGCCGACATCTCGCGACCGGAGGCCGCGCCGACCATCGCCGCCCTGCAGGACGCCGGACTGTCCACCGTCATGATCACCGGCGACCATCCGGTGACCGCCCACGCGATCGCCGCCGGCCTGGGGATCCCCTCCGCCCGGGTGGTCACCGGACCCGAGCTGGCCGGGCTGGACGACGCAGCCCGGACCGCGCTGGTCAGCCGGTCCAGCGTGTTCGCCCGGGTCTCGCCGGAGCAGAAGCTGCGGATCATCGCTGCCTTGCAACGCGCCGGTCGGGTCGTGGCGATGACCGGTGACGGCGCCAATGACGCCGCTGCGATACGCCTGGCGGACGTCGGTGTCGGGATGGCTGCGCACGGCTCGACGTCCGCACGTACCGCCGCGGACCTGGTGCTCACCGCGCCCGATGTCGGCCTGCTGCTGGACGCACTCGTCGAAGGCCGCGCGATGTGGGGTCGGGTCCGTGATGCCGTGGCGATCCTGCTCGGGGGGAATGCCGGGGAGGTCGGGTTCACGCTTGCCGGGACCGCGCTGGCGGGGCGTGCCCCGATCGGGACCCGCCAGTTCCTGCTGGTCAACATGCTCACGGACCTGTTGCCCGCCATGGCGATCGCGCTGGCTCCCACCCCGAACGGGCCGATCGAGCGCCATGACGTGCTCACCGGTGGAGTGCCCTCCCTGGGGGCGCCGTTGATGCGTGACATCGCCGTCCGGGGGGTGGCCACCGGCGCTGGGGCGCTGCTCGCCTGGCAGATCGGTCGGGTGACCGGCACCCGCCGGCGAGCCAGCACCATGGCGCTGGCAGCGCTGGTGGGCACCCAGCTGGGTCAGACCCTGCTCGTCGGCGGCCGCAACCCGGTGGTGCTGGCCACCGGGATCGGCTCCACCGCCCTGCTGGCCGGGATCGTCCAGACGCCCGGGGTGAGCCAGTTCTTCGGCTGCACACCGCTCGGCCCGTTCGCGTGGCTCATCGTCGCCGGCTGCGCCACGGGCACCACCGTCCTGGCCGCGGTGACCGACCGCCTGCTACCCGTGGCCGAGCAGCGCAGGACGAAGGAACCGGACACCGAGGAGACCCGATGACCAGCGCCGCCTCCCCCACGGCTGTCGCCCCGGCGCATCCGGCCCCCCACCGTCGGGGAAGGCCTGGCGGCCCCCACCAGCGCGCGGCGCAACGCGTCGTGGCCGCCAACGCCACGCACCTGGACTTCCACCTCGGCGACACCGCCGTCGAGATCACCCTCCCGCCGCCGCACAAGCTGGCCTTCTACGCCGGCCTGGCCTCAGCCGCGGCCCTCGGCGTCGTCGAGTGGCCGATCGCCCTCGTCACCGCCCTGGGTCACCTGCTGTCCGACGACCAGCACAACCGCACCCTGCGCGCGCTCGGCGAAGCACTCGACGCCGTCTGAGGCCGGCCACTCGTGGGTGGGCGAACCCGCCGTCCCGCACCGGCCGTCCGCCCACCCGAGGAGGAACGATGTCCGACCTGCCGAACGAGACGAGTTCAGGACAGGACTTGCCGCACCCTCACCCGGGCACGGCAACGAGGCGCCGGAGCACGACCGAACAGCTGGCCGACGCGCTCACCACGCCGCTGGCGGTGGCGCAGCGTGTGCTCCCGGACAGCCCCGTCCCGGTTGCCCTGGGCGCCGGCGCCCTGGCGCTCGTCGGCCTCATCGAGTGGCCCGTCGCTGCCGCGATCGGGCTCGGGTACGTCGCCGTGCGTCGCTGGCATCCTGCGCGGTGACGGGCGAGAGCACGGCCCGTCACCGGGCGGTATGCCCTCAGGCCGGCCTGCGCACCGCAACGCGTCTGGCAGCCGCCATCAGCAGGGCCAGCAGCGCGGCGCCCAGCGCCTCGGTCAGAACGGCGAGCAGGAGCTCGGACATCTCGTGCCTCCACATTTCCGCGGGAGATTTCCGCGAGAGCCCGATGATCGAGCTCGTCGGCTTCCGGGAGCTGCACGCCACGTGGCCTGTCAGTGAACGGCTGACCACCGTTGACGGTCCACGATGACCTGGGCGGCAGAAATCCCCCCGCATCACTGGTGGTCCCCGCGGTGATCGGAGGAGCATGGGAGCGGTGGGCCCGGAGGGATCACATGGCCGGGTCCATACGTCCACGGAGGTCCCGATGCCCCCTTCGACCAGACGCACCCCGACGGACAGGCCCAGCGGCAGCGGCCCGCCCATCGAGCCGAACCGCGGCGAGTCCGCGGGGCGGGACGAGCCCCCGGACGTCGGGGCAGCAACCCGCGAGCAGGGCGAGAGCACGACCATGACCCTGCGGCTGCCGTTCATGACGCTGTCGGTCAGCCGGCCGCGCCACGAGTCGGCTCAGGGCGCGGGAGAGCAGACCGACCGAAGCAGACCGACGACCGGTGGAACCCCGATCGCCGGGCCGGGCAGCGGTGAGCGGTTGCTGTTCTACGCAGGAGTCGCCGCTCTGGGTGTCGCCGGTGCCATCGAGTGGCCGGTTGCCGCGGCCATAGCCGCGGG
>JAOPVN010000584.1 GCA_025966175.1 Modestobacter sp.
CGCTTGGGGTACAGCGTCGCGAACGCGAGGTCCTCGAGCTCCCACTTGATGGTGTTCATGCCCAGCCGGTGGGCCAGCGGGGCGAGGATCTCCAGCGTCTCGCGCGCCTTCTTCTCCTGCTTCTCCGGCGGGAGGAAGCGCAGCGTGCGCATGTTGTGCAGCCGGTCGGCCAGCTTGATGACCAGCACCCGCGGGTCGCGGGACATCGCGACGATCATCTTGCGGATCGTCTCGGCCTGCGCCGCATCCCCGTACTTGACCTTGTCGATCTTGGTGACCCCGTCGACCAGATGCGCGACCTCGGGGCCGAAGTCCCTCCGGAGCGACTCCAGGTCGACCCCGGTGTCCTCGACGGTGTCGTGCAGCAGCGCGGCCACCAGGGTCGTGGTGTCCATGCCCAGCCCGGCCAGCACGGTGGCGACCGCCAGCGGGTGGGTGATGTAGGGGTCGCCGCTCTTGCGCTTCTGCTCGGCGTGCGCCTCCTCGGCCACGTCGTAGGCCCGCTGCAGCAGCGCCAGGTCCGCCTTCGGGTGGCTCTGCCGGTGCAGCGCCGCCAGCGGCTCCAGCACCGGACGGATGCCGCTGGAGCGCTGACCGGCCACGATCCGGCGGGCCAACCGGTCACGCACCCGACGGCGGGGGGCGTTCTCGCTCTCCCCACCCGGCTCCGGCACGACGTCGTCAGGACGGCGTACTGCGGGGCGCTCGGGCAGCGCAACCCGCGGCGCATCCTCCTCGACGGGAGGCGCGCCGGCCGTCTGCGGTACGACGACGTCAGAGGCCACGGGTGCTCCTGCCATGTTGAGGAGGCGGACCCTCCCCATGCTAGCCGCGGTCTGTCCGGAGCCGCCGCCCGTGGTCACCCGACCGGAGGTGAGGCGCTCAGGCGGTCCAGAGCGCGTGCACCGGGTGCGGCGCGATGCGCTGCCGGCCGCCGAGCGCGGCCAGCTCGATGACCACCGACACGGCGGTCACCACACCGCCGAGCTGCTCGACGAGCGCGATCGCCGCCTCCAGCGTGCCCCCGGTGGCCAGCACGTCGTCGACGATCAGCACCCGCTGTCCGGGCCGGATCGAGTCGGTGTGCAGCTCGAGGGTGGCGGTGCCGTACTCCAGCGCGTACTCCGCCGAGACGCGCTCGCGAGGCAGCTTGCCGGCCTTGCGGACCGGGACGACCCCCGTGCCGGCGTCCAGCGCGACCGCAGCGGCCAGCAGGAAGCCGCGGGCCTCCACGCCGGCGACGACGTCGAACCCCGGCCCGCCCCCGGCGAGGGCCGCTGCCCGCGGGTCCACGTCGGCAGGCTCGGTGAGCGCGTCGACGACCCGGCGGAACGCCACCGCATCGGCGAAGACCGGCGTGAGGTCCCGGAAGAGCACCCCGGGTTCGGGGAAGTCCGGGACGTCGACGGCGATCGAGGCGATCAGCTCGTCGACCGGCAGATCGATCGGCACGCGGACGTCGCTCATCGGCGCTTCTTACCGGCCGGGCGCTGACCCGGCTTCTGGCCCGGGCGCTGGGGACGCTGGCCCGGCTTGGGCGTCGTCGTCCCGCCCCGTCCGGCCGGCTGGACCGACGACGGCGACTCCACCGGGACGTCGGCGTCCGGCCGGTCCGGCAGGACCTCGGGCCGGTCGACGACGGCGACCGCGGACCGCCGCCCCGCACCCGCGGCCGCACCGCCCCGTCGGGCGCTGGCCACCGGACCGCGGGTCGTGCCGGACGCGGCCGCCCGGGCCTCGGCGGCGCGCCGGGCGAGCACCCGCTTGCGCAGGGCCTGCTGCTCCGGCTCGCGCTCCTTGAGCTCGGCCAGCACCGGGGTGGCCAGGAAGATGGAGCTGTAGGTGCCCACCGCCAGACCGACGAACAGCACCAGCGCCAGGTCCTTGAGCGTGCCGGCGCCCAGCAGGCCCGCACCGACGAACAGCAGCCCGGCCACCGGCAGCAGCGCGATCACCGAGGTGTTGATCGACCGCATCAGCGTCTGGTTGACCGCCAGGTTGGCGGCCTCGCCGTAGGTGGACCGTGAGCTCTTGGCGAGGTCCTTGGTGTTCTCGTCGACCTTGTCGAAGACCACCACGGTGTCGTAGAGGGAGAAGCCCAGGATGGTCAGCAGGCCGATGACGGTCGAGGGGGTGACCTCGAAGCCGATCAGCGCGTAGATGCCGGCGGTCACCACGATGTCGTGCAGCAGCGCCACGATCGCGCCGATCGCCATCTTGGGCTGGAAGCGGACGGCCAGGAACAGCACCACGGCGACCAGGAAGACCACCAGGGCGATCAGCGCCTGCTTGGTGACGTCACCGCCCCAGTCGGCGCTCACCACCTGCGGGCTGACCTGGCTCGGGTCCACCCCGGCGGCCTGGGCCATCGCGGCGACGACGGCGTCCTCGGTGGTGTTGTCCAGCGCCTCGGTGCGCACCAGCACCGAGTTGCCGCCCACCACCTGGGCACTGGAGACCTGGGCGCCCGCGTTCTCGGCCGCCTGGCGGATCTCGCTGAGCTGGGAGCTGCTCGCCGGCACCCGCAGGCTGCTCCCCCCGGCGAACTCGATGCCGAAGTTGAAGCCACGCACGCCCATGAAGACCACGCACAGCAGCACGACGACGGCGGTCACCTTGAACCAGAAGCGCCGCTTGTTGACGACGTCGAGCCCGGCCTCACCGTTGTAGAGCCGGTGCGCCAGCGAACTGCGCCCCGGCGCCCGGCGCGCCGTCTGGTCGGCCGACTCGCCCTCGGCGGGCAACCCGGCGTCGGCGAGGGCCCGGTCACCGGTGCTGTCGCCGGCGGCCTGGTCCAGGACGGCGCCGTCGTCCACCACCTCGTCGGCGTCGGTGCCCACCGGGACCGCCGCCTCGTCGGTGGTGCCGCTCCGATCGCGGGGGGTCATCGCTTGCTCCCGTTCGTGCTGCTGCCGGCGCCGACCAGGTCCCGGTCGCTCCGGGACGGCGGTGCGGGACGGCGGCTGTGGTCGACCCGACCGAGGCCGGAGAAGCGGTTGCTGCCGAAGCTCTTCACCCGGCTGAGCACCGCCATGAGCGGGTGGGTGAAGAGGAAGACGACGATCAGGTCCAGGACCGTGGACAGACCGAGGGTGAACGCGAAGCCCTTCACGTCACCGATGGCCAGCCAGTACAGGATCGCCGCGGCCAGGAAACTCACCGCGTCGGCCGACAGGATGGTGCGCCGGGCCCGGACCCACGCCCGCGGGGTGGCGCTGCGCAGGCTGCGGCCCTCGCGTACCTCGTCCTTGAGCCGTTCGAAGTAGACGACGAACGAGTCCGCGGTGATGCCGATGGAGACGATGAACCCGGCGATCCCGGCGAGGCTCAGGGCGAAGCCGATCTGCCGGCCCAGCAGGACCAGGCTGGCGTAGACGACCACCGCGGACAGGATCAGGCTGGCGATCATCACCAGACCGAGCAGCCGGTAGTAGATCAGCGCGTAGACGAAGACCAGCGCGACACCGATGGCACCGGCGATGAGGCCGGCCTTGAGCTGCTCGCTGCCCAGCTCGGTGGAGATCGACTGCGCCGTGGCCTGGGTGAAGGTCAGCGGCAGCGCGCCGTACTTGAGCTGGTTGGCCAGGTCGGTGGCGGTCGCCTGGGTGAAGCTGCCGCTGATCTCGGTCTGACCACCGTTGATCGCGCCGTTGATCCGCGGGGCGGAGACGACCCGGCCGTCCAGGGTGATGCCCACCGACTTGCCCACGTTGCCGGCGGTGAAGGTGGCCCACTGCTCGGACCCGGAGCCGTTGAGGTCCAGGGTCACGATCCACTCGCCGGTGGTGGGGCGGGTGCCGGCTGCGGCGTTGGTGACGTCCGTGCCCTCCAGGACGGCGGGGCCGAGCAGGTACTTGGCCGAGCCGTCGGCGGAGCAGGCGGCGATGTAGTCCCCGGACCGGTCGACCGACGTGGTGGTCGCGTCGCAGGTGAGCGTCGCGTACTCGGCGGCGGCCTGTTCCTGGGTGATCGGCGGGGCATTGGGGTCCGGGGCGGCGGTGGTCGTGGCCGCCGCACTGTCCGTCGGCGCCGCGGAGGAGGTGGCAGCCGCGCCGACGGACGGCGCCGCGGAGGATGTGGCGGCCGCGCCATCCGTCGGCGCCGCGGAGGAGGTGGCGGCCGCCGGGGCTGCCGGCTCGGGGCCCTGGAGGACCGGCCGGAACCGCAGCTGCGCCGTCGCGCCCAGCTCGCGGGCCTTCTCCCCGTTGTCGCCCGGGACGGAGATGACGATGTTGCTGTTGCCCTCGGTGACCACCTCGGCCTCGGCGACGCCGAGCCCGTTGACGCGCTGCTCGATGATCTGGCGGGCCAGCTCCAGGTCAGCGGGGTCGGGCGCCTTGCCGTCGGGCGTGCGGGCGGTGAGGGTCACCGTCGTGCCGCCCTGCAGGTCCAGGCCCAGCTGCGGGGTGCGGGAACTCCCGGTGAAGAAGATCAGCGCGTACATCCCCACGATGATCAGGGCGAGCACGGCGAAGTAACGCCGTGCGGGGAGCTGGCGGGCGGCCATCCGGGGAGCCCGGCTCAGCGGGTCGGGTCGGTGGGGTCGCCGTCGCCGTCCACGGTGCCGGTCGGACCCGCGGTGTTCTCGGGGCTGACGGCATCGGCGGCCGGCGTGCGGATCTCCATGATCGCCGGGCGGGCGACGGTCATGACGACGCCGGGCTGGATCTGCACGTCGACGGTCCCCTCGCCGAGGCCGGCGACGGTGCCGTGGATGCCACTGGTCAGCATCACCGGCGTCCCGACGGTGAGCGAGTCCTGCATGGCCTGGGCCTTGGCCTGGACCTTCTTGCGCTGCCGGGAGGGCATCACGATGAGCAGGACGAAGGCCAGGACGATCAGAATGAGCAACGGCAAGGATTCCACGACTGGTGAGCCTCTCTACCGCGGCAACATCGCGCGGTGGGTGCGGCCCAGGGAGGGCCGCTCGGGTACATCGACGCCGGCGCGCGGGGCGCCCGGGGCACAGCACCCCGGACAGCCGGGTTGCGCGCCAGCGCGGAGGAGTCTAGGCGCCGAACAGAGTCTGTGACGACGCCCCGTCCGACGGCGGGTCGCCTGTGCCCCCGCTGAGCAGTAGACCACCGCGCGGCACCGGGTGTCCCAGGTGCCGGAACGCGGCCTCGGTCGCGACCCGGCCGCGCGGGGTGCGGGCCAGCAGGCCGGCCCGCACCAGGAACGGCTCGCACACCTCCTCGACGGTGTGCGGCTCCTCCCCCACGGCGACGGCGAGGGTGGCCACGCCGACCGGGCCGCCGCCGAACCGGCTCACGAGAGCCTCGAGCACCGACCGGTCCAGCCGGTCCAGCCCGAGGTCGTCGACGTCGTAGAGGGCCAGCGCCGCCCGGGCCACCTCGAGGGTCACCCGGCCGTCCGCCCGGACCTCGGCGTAGTCGCGCACCCGACGCAGCAGCCGGTTGGCGATCCGCGGGGTGCCGCGCGAGCGACCGGCGATCTCCGCGGAGCCGTCGGCGGTGAGCTCCACGCCGAGCAGGTCGGCGCTGCGGACCAGCACCCGCTGCAGGTCGGCCGTCTCGTAGAACTCCATCTGGCCGACGAAGCCGAACCGGTCGCGCAGCGGCCCGGTGAGCAGCCCGGCGCGAGTGGTGGCCCCGACCAGGGTGAACGGGTTGATCTCCAGCGGGATGGCCGTGGCGCCCGGACCCTTGCCGACGACGACGTCGACCCGGAAGTCCTCCATCGCCATGTACAGCAGTTCTTCGGCCGGCCGGGCGATGCGGTGGATCTCGTCGATGAACAGCACGTCCCCCGACGAGAGGTTCGACAGCATCGCGGCGAGGTCGCCGGAGCGCTCGATCGCCGGGCCGCTGGTGATCTTCACCGAGGTGCCCAGCTCCGAGCCGATGATCAGCGCCAGACTGGTCTTGCCCAGCCCGGGCGGGCCGGACAACAGCACGTGGTCCGGCGGCCGGCCACGCCGCTTGGCGCCCTCGAGCACGAGGTCCAGCTGCCGGGCCACCTTCGGCTGGCCGATGAAGTCGGCCAGCGAGTGCGGACGCAGCGCGGACTCGACCACCCGCTCCTCGTCACCGGCCCGCGGGTCGACCGCGTCGTCCGGGAACCGGCCGGGGCCGGCGTCGGCGGCCGACAGCCCCCGGTCGAAGGGCGAGGTCATCGTGTCACCGGTTCGCTTCCGCGGAGCGCTCCGCTCCTCGCTCGCCCCAGCACGGGTCGCCTCCGCGGCCGCTCCGCTCCTCGCTCGCCGGCGCTCGCTGCGATGCTCACGCCCTGTCGGCTCCGGCGCTCGCTGCCATGCTCACGCCCCTGCCCGCTCACGCCCGCCCCAGCAGACGCAGCGCCTGGCGCAGCAGGACGGCGACCTCGACCGCACCGGTGGCAGCCACCTGCTCATCGGCCACGGGGGCGAGCTGCACGACGGCGCCCTCGGCCTCCTTGCCGGTCCAGCCCAGGCTCATCAGGGCCGAGGTCAGCTGGTCCCGCCACGGTGCCACCGGAGTGACCGAGGACAGCCCGGCCGGGGCGGGCCCGTCCAGCGAGGTGTCCGACGTCGTGCTGCCCAGCCGGTCGCGCAGCTCGAGCACGAGCCGCTCGGCGCCCTTCTTGCCGATGCCCGGCACCTGCATGAGCGCCTTGAGGTCGCCCATGGAGACCGCGCGACGGACCTCCCGGGGCGGGTGGATGGCCAGGACCGCCTGGGCCAGCCGCGGCCCGACACCGTTGGCGGTCTGCAGCAGCTCGAACAGCTGCCGTTCGTCGTCGTCGGCAAAGCCGTAGAGGGTCAGTGAGTCCTCGCGCACGATGAGGCTGGTGGCCAGCCGGGCCTGCTCCCCGACCGACAGCCGGGCGATCGTGCCGGGCGTGCACTGCACGGACAGACCGATGCCGCCGACCTCGACGACGGCGCCGTCGGGCGACACCGCGGCCACCCGGCCGCTCACGCTGGCGATCATCGGGAGATCCCCGTCCAGCGCGGCAGCGTCGTCGGGCGCACCGGCGCACCGATGCCGCCGGCCAGCGCCGCGACCCGCAGCCGGTCCTGCGCCGGAGCCCGCCACACGTGGCAGACGGCCAGGGCCAGCGCGTCGGCGGCGTCGGCCGGCTTGGGCGGCGTGGCGAGGCCGAGCACCCGGGTCACCATGAGGGTGACCTGGTCCTTGTCGGCCCGGCCGTTGCCGGAGATCGCGGCCTTGACCTCGCTGGGGGTGTGCCAGGCCACCGGCACGTCCGCCTGGGCGGCGGCGAGGGCGGCCACGCCGGCGGCCTGCGCGGTGCCGGTCGCCGTCCCCCTGTTGTTCTGGTGGAACACCCGCTCGATCGCCATGGCGGCGGGGCGGTGTTCACGGAGCAGCGCGGTCACCGCGGTGTGCACCTCCAACAGCCGGAGTTCCAGGTCCAGGTCCGGGGAGGTGCGGACGACGCCGACCCCCAGGGCCGTGGGCCGCGCGCCCGGCCGCCCTTCGACGACGCCCCACCCGCACCGGGTCAGGCCCGGGTCGATGCCCAGAACACGAATGTCTGGCACCCGCATGCCCACCCTCCCAGCTTCGCACGAACACGTGTTCGATGGAACGCTAGCCGGGAGATCGGTGCCCGCCGGTGTGCGACTCGCCGGAAGGGTCAGCCGACGCCGATGGAGATGACCGGGGAGGCAGCCGGGTCCAGCCAACGCATCAGCGTCTGCAGGGTGCCCCCGTCGATGGCCACGCAGCCTGCCGTCGCAGCCCCGTCGGTGACGTGCAGGAAGAAGGCGGAGCCGGCGCCCCGGGTGCCGCCGCGGTTGTAGTCGATCACGACCGCGTGGTCGTAGACGGGGCCCGCGGCGTCCAGGTCCTCCCCCGCCGACTCGTCGAAGTCGCAGGTGCCGGGTGCGCACTCGGTGTACTGGTTGTACCGAGGGCTGGCCGGGTCGGAGACCCACCAGTCGTCGCCGTCCACGACCCGGTACGGAAGGGCGGTCCCCGGGTCAGCCGCCCGACCGAAGGCCTCGGTCAGGCCGAACGTGCCGGCCGGGGTCCGCGTCGAGTCCTCGCTGGCGGCGCCCACGCCGGCGGCCCCGATCCGGGCCCGGACCGGACCGAGCACCGCCGTCCACCCGTCCGGGCCGAGCTGCCACGCGGTCAGCTGCGCGGTCGTCGCCGAGCGGGAGGGAGCCACCACGGTCACCACCTGGGTGCCCGGCGGCTCGACGTCCAGGGGCAGCTGCAGGGGCACCGGCGCGGCCACCACGGCGGGGACGGCTGCGGGGGCGGCGGCGGGGGGCGCCGCGGTCGGTGCGGGCCCG
>JAOPVN010000599.1 GCA_025966175.1 Modestobacter sp.
TCGACACCTACGAGGTGGGCCTCGTGCTCACCGGCACCGAGGTGAAGAGCTTGCGGGCCGGCCGTGCCTCGCTCGTCGACGGCTTCGCCACCGTCGACGACGGCGAGGTGTGGCTGCAGCACGTGCACATCCCCGAGTACACCGAGGGCACGTGGACCAACCACGCCCCGCGCCGCAAGCGCAAGATCCTCATGCACCGCTCGGAGATCGAGAAGCTGATCGGCAAGACCAAGGAGGGCGGGCTCACGCTCGTCCCGCTGGACCTGTACTTCAAGGACGGCAAGGTCAAGGCCACCCTGGCGCTGGCCAAGGGCAAGAAGTCCTACGACAAGCGGCAGGACCTCGCCGAGCGCGATTCGCGCCGGGAGATGGAACGTGCCTTCGGGCGTTACGTGAAGGGCCGCCGGTGAGAGGCGTCGCGTACGACGAGTTCGGCGATGCCCGGGTGCTGCGGGTCCGCGACGACCTGCCGATGCCGCCGGTCGGGCCGGACACCGTGCTGGTGCGGGTCCATGCGGCCGGGGTGAACCCGGTCGACATCGGCATCCGCGAGGGGCACCTGGCCGGCGCCTTCCCCCACCACTTCCCGATCATCCCGGGCTGGGACGTGTCCGGGGTGGTGGAGGCCGCCGGGCCGGCGGTGACCACGTTCGCGCCCGGCGACGAGGTGTTCGGATACGTGCGCCGGGACGACGTCCAGTGGGGGACGACGGCGGAGTTCGTGCCGGCCCCGCTGCGCTGCCTGGCGCACAAGCCCGAGTCCCTCGGTTTCGCCGAGGCCGGGGCGCTGCCGCTGGCCGGGCTGACGGCGTACCAGGCGCTCACCGAGGTGCTCGACATCAGCGAGGGCGAGCGGGTGCTGGTGCACCGGGCCGCCGGCGGGGTCGGCTTCTTCGCCGTCCAGATCGCCGCCGCGCTGGGGGCGCACGTCATCGGCACCGCCAGCCCCCGCAACCACGGGTTCCTCCGCGACGCCGGCGCCGCCGAGGTGCTCGACTACAACGCGGGCCCGATCAGCGCGCAGCTGTCCGAGCCGGTCGACGCCGTCCTGGACCTGGTCGGCGGCCCGGTGCTGGGCGACGCCCCCGATCAGGTGCGTGACCCGTCCCGGATCGCCAGCATCATCGACCCGGTGGTGCGTGACCTGGGCGGCCGGTACGTGTTCGTCCGGCCCGACCAGCACGACCTGGAGGAGCTCGCCCGGATGGCCGACGCCGGCCAGTTGCGGGTCGCGATCGCCAAGGCCTTCCCGCTGGAGCAGACCGCCGACGCGCACCGGCTGGTCGCCGAGGGACACGTGCGCGGCAAGGTCGTCGTCACGCTGCGATGACGAAGCCGGAGCGAGCATCGCAGGGAGCGCCAGCGACCGAGGGCGGAGTCGAGCCGAGGAGACGGCGATGAGCGTTCAGCCGCCCGTCGCCGACATCGACGTCCCCCGGTACTGGCGGGAGCTGGGGCTGCCCGGCCTGATCGACGCGCACGTGCACTTCCTGCCCGACCGGGTGCAGGCGAAGGTGTGGAAGTACTTCGCCGACGCCGAGGCCCACTACGGCAGGCCCTGGCCGGTCACGTACGCGCTGCCGGTCCCGGAGCGGCTCGCCGTCCTCGAGGCCCTCGGCGTCCGGGCGTTCCCGACGTTGCCCTACCCGCACAAGCCCGGGATGGGCGCCTGGCTCAACGACCAGGCCGCCGAGTTCGCCCGGGAGTACCCGCAGGTGCTGCAGTCGGGCACCTTCTACCCCGAGCCGGAAGCACCGGCCTACGTGGCCGAGGCGCTGGCCGCCGGGGTGCGGGTGTTCAAGGTGCACGTGCAGATCGGTGACTTCGACCCGCGCGACCCGCTGCTGCTGCCGGTGTGGGAGCGGCTGGAGCAGACCGGGACGCCGGTGGTGATCCACTGCGGGTCCGGACCCCTGCGCGGCGAGCACACCGGCCCGGCGCCGATGGCCGGCCTGCTGGAGCACTTCCCCCGGCTGCAGCTCGTGATCGCACACCTGGGCATGCCCGAGTACGCGGCCTTCCTCGAGCTGGCCGAGCGGTACGAGCGGGTGCACCTGGACACCACGATGTTCGCCACCGACTTCACCGAGGGGCTGATGCCCTTCGACCGGGCGCTGCTGCCCCGGCTGGCCGCGCTGCAGGACAAGGTGCTGCTCGGCAGCGACTTCCCGACGATCCCGTACCCCTACTTCCACCAGCTGGCCGCGCTGCACCGGCTGGAACTGGGGGAGGACTGGCTGCGTGCGGTGCTCTGGCACAACGGGGCACGACTGTTCGGGCTCGACAGCGAGGGCAGCAGCCCGGCCGGCGGCGCCCGGTAGGCCACCGCCGGGGTGGGTCAGCTGCTGCCGGGCGGCGCGTAGTCCGGCCGGAGCTGGGCGGCCGCGTCGATGTCCTCGGGGGTCAGCAGGACGACGACGCGCACCTTGGTCAGCCCGCTGCCGCTCACGGTGAGGGCCAGCGCTGCGGCAGCGCGCTCGTCGGGCAGCTCGATGATCGTGTACGCGTCGTCCGCGCCGAAGGCGAAGTCGAAGGTCCCCAGCCTCCCGCCCATGCCGGACGCGGCCTTCTCCACCGCGGTCCGCCGGGCCGAACCGCCTGCGGCCATGAGGGCCTTCGCGCCCTCGGGCGCGTAGTTGACGATGAACAGATAGCGAGGCACGAGGGCTCCCCTCTCCGGCCCCCGTGCCCGGGTGATGCTCCCGGCACCGGAGGCGGCCCCGCAACGACGTCCCTCCCCGCGGGCTCCGGGCGTCCGCGCGGCGGCGACACGGCGGCGGGAGGGGGTGACTGCTGGTCGAGGAGGTTCCCGGTGGGCCGCGGCGGCGACGCCACCTAGCCTGGAACCCGTGCCCCCCGCTCCGTTGACCTTGCCCGAGGGGCTCACCGCCCGCCCGATCCGCCCCGACGACGTGCCCGCCGTCATCGAGCTGCTGGCCGCGGCCGAGGCGGTCGACGACACCGGCGCGCACCAGTCGGCCGAGGACCTCACCGACTTCTGGGTCAACGACCTGGTCGACCTGGAGCAGGACAGCCGGCTGGTCACCACGGCGGACGGCGAGGTCGTCGGGTACGCCACGGCGATCGCACCGCCCACCTTCCGGGATGCCTACGGCGTGCACCTGGAGGGCCGGGTGCACCCGCAGTGGCGAGGCCGGGGCATCGGCCGGGCGCTGCTGGCCTGGCAGCTGGAACGCGGCACGCAGGTGCACGCGCAGCGGCACCCGGAGGCGCCGGCCCGGCTGACCGTCACCGCCTACACCTCGATGGGCGACCTGACCGCGCTGCTGCACCGGGCCGGGCTGGTGGAGGCACGCTGGTTCTTCCACATGTCCCGGCGGCTCACCGACCTGCCCGAGCCCCGGGCGGTCGACGGCGTGCAGCTCGTCCCCTTCAGCTGGGACCGGGACGAGGAGGTGCGCCGCGCCCACAACACCTCGTTCACCGAGCACTACGGCTCCAGTGAGCGTGACGTCGCCACCTGGCGGGTGATGTTCACCGGGCAGCGGGCGTTCCGGCCGGACCTGTCGGTGCTGGCGGTCGAGGACGGCGCGGTGCTCGCGTACGTGCTGGCCTACGTCTACGAGGGGAACACCGCGGCCCTCGGCGAGCGGGAGACCTACTTCGGCCAGATCGGCGTGCTGCCGCAGGCCCGCGGCCGGGGGCTGTCCACGGCCACCATCGTGCAGGCGCTGCGGGTGGCGGCGGACCACGACTGCCAGCTCGCCGGGCTGCAGGTCGACAGCGACAACGTCACCGGCGCGCTGGGCGTCTACGAGCGCCTCGGCTTCACCACCGGACGCACCGAGGTCTCCTGGTCCCGGCACCTGTCCCCGCTGGCCTGACACGTTCTCCGAGGGGTCGATCGATACCGCTACGGTCGGGTCCATGGTCAGTGTCGATCAGCCCACCCTGGACCTGCGGCTGGTGGCCCGCACCCACCGGCGGCTGGAGCCGCTGCACTCGCACGTCTACTTCGCGCCGGAGACCGAGGAGCACCTCGCGGCGACCGGTCTGCGCCCGGGACGGATGGTCTACTTCGCCGGTCGTTCGGCGCCGATGGGCGCGGTCGGGCCCGGTGTGGTGACGGCGACCTTCAGCAACTTCGCCCCGGCCCTGGTGGCCCGGCACATCCCACGCGCCTGGACCCTGGTGGCACCCGAGCAGGTGCTCGCCGCCCGGCTGACCGCCGCCCGCGCCTCGCTGACCCGGTTGCTCGCCGACCCGCCGGCCGAGGACGTAGCGGAGCTGGCCGACCTGCTGCGCGAGGCGTGCACCGTGCTGACGCCCGAGGGGCGGCCGCTGTACGCCGGGCACGCCGACCAACCCTGGCCCGAGGAGCCGGTGCTGCAGCTGTGGCACGCCGTCACGCTGCTGCGCGAGCACCGCGGTGACGGGCACGTGCTCAGCCTGGTGCGGCACGGGCTGAGCGGCCTCGAGGCGCTGGTCACCCACACGCTCACCGGACGCGGTTTCACCCAGCAGGCCGCGCAGGCCACCCGCGGCTGGTCCGCGGACGAGTGGGCCGCGGCGCTGGCCGGGCTGACCGACCGCGGCCTGGTCGCCGACGGCGCGCTCACCGAGGACGGCGTCGCGCTGCGGGCCGCGGTGGAGCGGGAGACCGACGAGCTCTCCGCCGCGCCGTTCGCGCACCTGGGGACCGAGCGCACCGAGCGGGTCGCCGAGCTCGGCGGGGCGCTGACCGGCCGGCTGCTGGCCAACGGGGCCTTCCCGGCCGGGGTCTTCTCCGCCCGCTGAGGCGCGCCGCTCGCCGGGCGTTCACCACCCGGTCGGGCCGCGGGGGTGCCGTCGTCCGCCCGGGCGTGTCACGATGGTCGACGGCCCGCGGACTCCACGCCGGCCGCACGGACGTCGGGAGGTGACCGGGCAGATGCGCACCGAGCCCCCCAGTCACAGTCCCGAGGTCCCCTCTCGCTGACACTCCCGGTCGACACCTGACCTGGGCGGGTGTGGCGTGCGGGGACCGCTCCGGCGTCCCCGTCCCAGCGTCCCTCCCGGGAGTCCGTCGTGTCCGACCGTCGTCGCAGCGCCCCGCGCGCCGCCCTGTCCACCCTGACCCGCCGCCCGCGCGCGGTCGTCGTCCCGCGCCTGCCGGACCGGCCGGCCACGTCGCTCCCGGTGGAGCTGACGTCGCGGATGGTCGACAACGCCGTCTACGCCGCCGGACGGCGGATCGCGACGCCGGGCTCGCCCGCCGAGAGCCACGAGTGGCTGACCGAGGGCTTCGACGACCGGATGGTGTGGCTGGGGCTCTACCGCCCCGAGCCGGCCGAGCTGGGTGAGCTCGCCGAGCAGTACGGACTGCCCGACCTCGCCGTCGAGGACGCCATCCAGGCACACCAGCGGCCGAAGTTCGAGCGGTACGGGGACACGCTGTTCGTCGTCCTCAAGGCCGCCCGGTACGTGGACGCGGCCGAGGAGGTCGAGTTCGGCGAGCTGCACCTGTTCCTGGGCAAGGACTTCGCGATCACCGTCCGGCACAGTGAGTCGCCCGATCTCTCCCGGGTGCGCCGCCGGCTGGAGAGCTCCCCGGAGTTGCTGGCGCGGGGGAGCGAGGCGGTGCTCTACGCGATCCTGGACGCCGTCGTCGACGGGT
>JAOPVN010000013.1 GCA_025966175.1 Modestobacter sp.
GTCGACGCCGGCGCAGTACCCCCGGGGATCGGCCAGCAGGACGCGTCCGCGCGGTTCAGCCATGGCCCCATGGTAGTTGCAGGACCCGCCTGCCCCCCACCGCTCGCAAGCTCGCGACGGGCCCCTGCAGGCGGGCCGGGAACGACCAGGTGCAGCGTCACGCTGCCGGTGATCGATTCGTGCGGCACGCTGGGGGCATGGCTCGAGAGATCCCCGAGGTGGTCCGCGCGGTCGCCGGACTTGCCGCCACCGTGCTGGACGAGGCACGCAAGCTCCCCGAGACGCTGCCCGGGCTGCCGGTGCGGCTGATCGGTCAGGCGCTGCAGACGTCGCTGAAGCTGCAGCAGCACTACTCCGGGCTGGTGGCCCGCGGTGACGAGCTGTTCACCGGCCTCCGTGGGGAGGACGAACCCGGCCTGGCCACCTTCGACGACGACCTTCCCCCGGCGCCCCGCACCACCGGGCCGCACAGCTCCGCCTTCGACCGGGTCGGCGACCTGCCGAGCGACACCGTCGCCGAGGAACTGGCCGACGACCTGGCCGACGACCTGGCCGTCGGCGACCTGCCGCTGGCCGACGGCGACGTGCTGTCCGAGGAGGCGGCCGCCGTCCTGTTGATCAGCACGGACGAGGACACCGAGGACCTCAGCCCGGCCGTGGTCGCCGGTCTCCCCGACGACCCGATCGCCGACGCGGTCACCGCAGTCGTCGACGAGCTGGCCGCGGAGGTCGTCGACGAGGTCGTCGCAGAGCTGCCCGACGCCGTTCCGGACGAGGTCCTCGAGGACCTGACGGCCGACACGGTGGCCGAGGTCGCCGAGGAGGAAGCCGTCGAGGAGGCGGTCGCCGAGGAGCTGATCGCCGAGGCCGCCGTCGGGGGCACCCCGCCCGCCGAGGACGCCCCGCCGGTGCCCTCGCTGGCCGACGTCGCCCCCGACGAGGCGCCCGAGCAGACCCAGCTCGTCGACGACGGAGTCCCCGACGTGGCCGCGCTGGAGGTCGCCGCCGAGGAGATCGTCGACCTCGGCGGACCCGAGGCCGCGGAGATCGTCACCCCCGACGCCGGTCCTGACGACGGACCGGCGGGCGGCAGCGACGTCTCCGGCTCCCAGGCCGCCGGCACCAGCCCGGTCGAGGGCTACGACTCCTTCAGCATCCCGGCGCTGCGCGGGCACCTGCGCGCGTATCCGGCCGAGACCGTCGCGGACCTGCTCGACTACGAGCGGGCCACCCGGGCGCGGGCGCCGTACGTGACGCTGCTGCAGAACCGGCTGGAGAAGCTGAGCGCCGACCGCGGCTGACCGGGAGGCCTGACCGCCGGCCGTCAGCACCACCTGGCAGGCTCGCGCACGTGACAAGCCCGTCGTCCCCGGAGCAGCCCTGGCCGGTGCGCACCGTCGCCCGCAAGGTCGCGGAGTGGATCGGCCGGCTCGGCGAGGTGTGGGTCGAGGGGCAGGTCGCCCAGCTGTCCCGGCGCGGCAACGCGGCCACGGTCTTCCTCACCCTGCGGGACCCGGCCGCGGACCTCTCCATCCCGGTCACCTGCCCCCGCGACGTCGTCGACCGGCCGGGGCTGGAGCTCGCCGAGGGCGCCCGGGTCATCGTCCGGGCACGCCCGGACTACTACGTCGCACGCGGCTCGTTCTCGCTGCGCGCGACGGAGATCCGCGCGGTCGGGCTGGGTGAGCTGCTGGCCCGGATCGAGCGGATCCGCCGCCTGCTGGCCGCCGAGGGGCTGTTCGACGTCGTCCGGAAGCGACCGCTGCCCTTCGCCCCCGCCGTCGTCGGCGTCATCACCGGCCGGGACAGCGCGGCCGAACGCGACGTGCTGGTCACCGCCCGGCGCCGCTGGCCGGCGGTCCGGTTCGCGGTGCACAACTGCGCCGTCCAGGGGCCGACGGCGGCCGAGTCGGTGATGGCCGGGCTGCGGAAGCTGGACGCCGACCCCGCCGTCGAGGTCATCGTGATCGCCCGCGGCGGCGGCTCGGTCGAGGATCTGCTGCCCTTCTCCGACGAGGGGCTGGTGCGCGCCATCGCTGCCACCCGCACCCCGGTGGTGACCGCGGTCGGCCACGAGACCGACACCACACTGGTCGACCACGTCGCCGACGTGCGAGCGGCCACCCCGACCGACGCCGCACACCGGGTGGTCCCGGAGATCGGCGAGCAGCGGCGACTGGTCGAGGGGCTGCGAGCCCGCGCCCGTCACCTGCTCGGCACCCGCCTGGAGCAGCAGGAACGCTGGCTGGAGTCCGTACGCAGCCGTCCGGTGCTCGCCGATCCGCAGCGGCTGCTGGCCGGGCGGGCCGACGACGTCGCCGCGCTCCGCAGCCGGTCGACCCGCACCCTCACGCACCGGGTGGAGGGCGCCGAGCGGGACCTGGAGCACGCCCGCGCCCGGGTGGCCGCGCTGTCGCCGGCCGCAACCCTGGACCGTGGCTACGCGGTGGTACAGCGCGCCGACGGCGCCCTGGTGCGGGACCCCGCCGAGGTGGGCGATGACGAACGGCTGCAGGTGCGGGTGGCCGGGGGCCGACTGCCGGTGCGCGTGGACAGGTCGGGCACCGGGGAGGATGGGGAACCGTGAGCATCCCGGAGCCGACCGCCGAGCCCACCCAGACCTACGAGCAGGCCCGCGAGGAGCTCGCCGACGTCGTCCGCCGGCTCGAGGCCGGCGGCCTGACGCTGGAGGAGTCGCTGGCGCTGTGGGAGCGCGGCGAGCAGCTCGCCGAGCTGTGCCAGCACTGGCTGGACCGGGCCCGCGAGCGGCTCGCCGCCGCCGCGCCTCAGGACTGACGTCAGCGGCCGCCCTTCAGGGACCCGCGCCGAGCTTGCGAGGCGTGGGGGAAGTGGCCCCGTCCCGAGGCTCGCCCCGAGCCTGCGAGGGATGAGGAGGACGGGGTCCTTTCAGTAGGGCTGCAGTGAGCCGGCCAGGGTCGCCAGCTCGTCGTCCGACGCCGAGCCGCTCACCACCAGGGTCGCCGTCCCCTCGGCGCGGGTCAGCGCCGTCTCCCCCCGCTGGGTGGTCAGCCGCTGCCACGTGTCGCCGGCGACCTGCTGGGTGCCGTCGTCGGTCGCGTGGTCGAGGACGTCGGTGAGCGCGCCGGCCTCCGGGTCGTCGCTGACGACGTACTCCGCGTACTCCTCGCCCGGGGTGTACCAGCCGATCTGCAGGGTCACCGGGTCACCGGTCGAGGCCGATCCGGCGTTCGTGCGCACGCTGGTCGCCCGCCAGCCGTCGGACAGCCCGCGGGGCACCAGCAGCGGGTAGGAGGCCAGCTCGGAGACCGCGCGCTCCGCGTTCCCGGTCTCCACGTCCCGGATCGGGTCCTCCGGGTTCTGCCGCAGCGCGGTGACGCCCACGATGGCCAGGCACACGAGGACGAGCGGGAGCAGCGACCGGATCATGTTCGCCGCGGTGAACCGCTGCATCCGGTCCACGGCGGGCGGTGCGGCGGGTTCCGCGGGAACGGGAATGGCACCGCCGGGCTGCTGACCCTGCTGGCCGGTTTCAGGCATGGCCCTAGGATCGCAGCACTGCTCCCCCACCCCGCCGACAGCGTCGCCGGTGGCCGTCAGGAGGTCCTGTGTCCCTTCCCCTGCCCGACGGACCCGTGCCCTCGAGCACCGCTCCCCACAGCCGCGGCGACCGCCCCGCGCCGGACCGCAACCTCGCCATGGAGCTGGTCCGGGTCACCGAGGCCGCCGCCATGGCCGCCGGCCGCTGGGTCGGCCGCGGCGACAAGAACGGCGGGGACGGCGCCGCCGTCGACGCCATGCGTGCGCTGATCGGCACCGTCAGCATGAAGGGCGTCGTCGTCATCGGTGAGGGCGAGAAGGACGAGGCCCCGATGCTCTACAACGGCGAGGAGGTCGGCGACGGCCAGGGCGCCGAGTGTGACGTCGCGGTCGATCCCATCGACGGCACCACGCTGATGGCCAAGGGCATGCCCAACGCCATCGCCGTCATGGCCGTGGCCGACCGCGGGGCGATGTACGACCCGTCCGCCGTCTTCTACATGGACAAGATCGCCACCGGCCCGGTCGCGGCCGACGTCATCGACATCACCGTGCCGGTGGCCGAGAACATCCGCCGGGTGGCGAAGGCCAAGCGGGTCTCGGCCGGCGACGTGACGGTCTGCATCCTGGACCGGCCGCGGCACGAGAAGCTGGTCCAGGAGGTCCGGGAGGCCGGCGCCCGGATCACGTTCATCACCGACGGTGACGTCGCCGGCGCGATCGCCGCAGCCCGCGAGGGCACCGGCGTCGACCTGCTGATGGGCATCGGCGGCACCCCGGAGGGGATCATCACCGCCTGCGCGCTCAAGTGCATGGGCGGTGCGCTTCAGGGCCGGCTCTGGCCGCGGGACGACGCCGAGCGGCAGAAGGCCCTGGACGCCGGGCATGACCTGGACCGGGTGCTGACGATCGACGACCTGGTCCGTGGCGATGTCTTCTTCGTGGCCACCGGGATCACGGACGGCGAGCTGCTGCGCGGCGTGCAGTACCGCGCCGGAGGCTGCACCACGCAGTCGCTTGTCATGCGCTCGCGCTCGGGCACCATCCGCTCGATCGAGAGCCTGCACTCCCTGGAGAAGCTGCGCGCCTACTCCGCGGTGCCCTTCGACCGCCTGGACGAGCAGGACTAGCGACCGGGTCGATCGCGAGCCGCTCCGTCGCATCGCGGCCGCCTGCCATCCCCCGGTGCCCGGAGCGTGCTGGGCGGTGGAGGGAGCGCGGGCGGATTCGGCGGTGGCGGTGGCACCGCGCCCCGGGCGAGCCGGTCGAGCACCGCCTGCCACCGGCTCGGCGACGCATCCGGAGCCAGGCTGCGCAGTCGGAGGTCCCCGAAGACGGTGCGGGCGTGGACGACGACCAGTGGCATGCCGGTCAGGCGGGGCGCGGGCGCCAGCTCGACCTTGCGGTTGCCGAAGACCGTCCGACCGTGGAGATCGGCGTCGACTTCCTCGGCGACGATCACGACCGGCCGGCCGGCCGGATGTCGCCGAGGACGTTGCTGAGCGTCTCCGGGGTCCGCGCGGCCGCCGTCTCGACCGCTGCGTCACGCGGCAGATCGGCCAGCAGCGCCTCGAGCTCCGCCGTGGTCACCGCCGCGTAGGCCGCCGAGGCCCGCGCGCCGAACTCGTCCAGGTCCAGCGGCCCCTCACCGACGGCCGCCTGGAGGAAGGCGACGCCTGCCTGCCGGTCGGCATCGGCCGCCCGGACGACGGGCGGTCGGTCCGCAACGGCGTCGTCGCTCACGGGCGGTCCCGGGAACCGCTCGTCAGTTCTGCGGGAACGTGTCGGTGCAGTAGTCCGACGTGCCGGTCGGCTGGCGGCCCGCACAGCTGTCCCCGTAGGTCTCGTAGTCCGATCCGGAGTCGGCCGCGTCGTACAGGTCGTCACAGGACTGCATGACGCCGGCGAAACAGCCGATCGCTAGGACGTCGAGGACGGGGTCGTTCCCCAGTCCATCCGGCGTCACGGTCGGGTTCGGCAGTGCTCCGGAGCCGCTCGTCTCCTCGGGCGGAGTCGTCTCCGACGCGGTTGTCCGCTCGGCGCTGGACGTGGTTCCCTCCGCGCTCGACGACTGCTCCTCGCTGGTGGCCGTCGTCCCGTCCTCGTTCGCGGCCACGAGGGTGTCGTCCCTGCCGAGCAGGAGGTACAGCGCGATCCCGACCGCCGCGAGCACCACGACGGCGGCCACGACCAGGGCGGTCATGGTGTTCCGGTTTCCGGACGGTGGCCCGCCACCCGGGGGGACGTACCGGCCAGGCGGCGGGTACTGGCCCGGGGGGTACTGACCCAACGGCGGGTACTGCCCGTACTGCGGCGGCCCGTACTGCGGCGGCCCGTACTGCGGCGGCCCGTACTGGGGCGGCCCGTACTGGGGCGGCCCGTACTGGGGCGGCCCGTACTGCGGCGGCCCG
>JAOPVN010000017.1 GCA_025966175.1 Modestobacter sp.
GTCGATGACCGCCTGGTAGTCGAAGGCCAGCTGCGCCGCCTGGCGGACCAGCTTGTTGTCGAACGGCGCCTTCTGCGTGTTCAGCGAGAACATCGGCTCGATCTCGAAGGTCGGCACGCTGACCAGCGAGAAGCCGTCCTCCTTGCCGACCCGCAGCGCGTCGGTCGCCGGCCACGAGGAGGCGAAGTCCGCGGTGCCCTGCTCGACCATCTGGACGCGCGAGGACGTCTCGGTGACGAACTGGTCGATGACGGTGTCGATCGACCCCGCCTCCCAGCCCTTCCACCAGTCCTTGTTCTTCTCCATGGTGAGCTGCACGCCCTTCTGCCACTCACCGAGGACGTACGGGCCGGAGCCGGCCGAGTTCTCGTCGAACCACTTCGTCGCCCAGGGGTCGTCATCGGTCTTGTGGGCCGTGACGGCGGCCGAGCTGACGATGCCCACCTTCGTCAGGTGCGGCAGCAGGTAGGTGTCCGGCTGCGCGGTGTGGATGGCCACGGTGAGGTCGTCCACCGCCTCGACGCCGGTCACGCCGGTGAACAGGTACGAGGGGCCGGCCTGCAGCGCCATGATCCGCTCCATGGTCACCTTCACGTCGGCCGAGGTCAGCGGCGAGCCGTCGCTGAACTTCACGCCGTCCTGCAGGGTGAACGTGGTGGTGAGGCCGTCCGGCGTGGTGGTCCAGTCGGTGGCCAGCCAGGGGATCGTCTTCAGGTCCGAGTCGGTCCAGACCAGGGTGTCGTAGAGGTTGCGGGTGACCGTGAACGAGTCCAGGTCGACCGCCTGGGCCGGGTCGATGTGCGCGGGCGCGGCGGCGCCGGCGTGCACGAAGGTCACCGGCCCCTGCTGCCATTCGCCGCTGGTCGAGGAGCTCGAGCTCGAGCCCGAGCCGCAGGCGGTGACGGTCAGGGCCGTCGCGGCGGCGGCCAGCGCCAGCAGGCGCCGCCGCCCGCGGGCTCGGCCGTGGTGGTTCAACATCGGTGTGTCTCCTTCGAGAGGTAGCGGCCCGCGCGCCCGGATCCGGGGTCGGGTGGGTCGGTCAGGCGCGGACGTAGAGGTCGGCGAGTGAGGCACCCGCGGCGACCTTGCGGGGGAGGGGGTAGGCGCGCTTGCTGTGCCGCAGCCCGAACCGGGCGCGGCCCTCGGCGGTCATCAGCCCGGCCTGGACCGGGTTGACGACGGGGACCCCGACCTCGGCCTCGATCAGCGGGCCCAGGTCGAGGAAGGCCATGCTCATGCAGCCCAGCACGATCGTGTCCGCGCCCCGGTCGACGAGCTGGCGGGCGCCGGCACAGGCCCGCCCGACCAGCTCGCCGACGTCGTCGGACATCTCCAGGACCGGCGTCTCGACCACCGCGACGCCGGCCAGCCGGTCGGCCAGCCCGCTGCCGGCGACCTGGCGTCGGATGGGGCCGACGATGCCGTCGTCCACCGTGACCACGCCGAAGCTCTCGCCGACCATCGCGGCCAGGTGGAAGGAGGCGTCACCGGGGCCGACGACGACCAGCTGCTCGGTCACCTCGTAGAGCGCGTCCAGGCACGGGTCGCCGAAGCAGCCGATCACGGCGGCGTCGAACCCCTCGCCCTGCAGCTGCTGGAGCAGGCCGGCGGTCTGGGCCAGGGAGAGGTACTCCTCGTAGGCGCTCTCGATGGACGGCGGACCCTCGGTCACCTGACGCACGACGACGGTGGTGCCGGGAGCGGCCCAGCCCTGCAGGATCTCCTGCCGGCGCTGCAGCTCCTTGGCCCCTCCGGGGTGCCGCAGGGACAGCGGACCCGGCAGTACGTAGGCGATGCGCATGGGCACGTCCCTCTCCTCCAGCGGTGTGCACTCCTCGGGTGCCGAGGGTGTGGCGTGCCGGGATCGTGAGGAACAGGCCTCGATTCCGTGTCCACGCAGAGAATCGGCGCAAACGACCGTCTCAGCGCAGGATCCCTGCAGGCGGTAGGTCTACCAGGCCCCCGGTGTCCAGGCCAGGTCCGCAATGTTTCTTTCTTGTTTCGCCCTGTCATCCCGATTCTGATGGGATCCTGCGGCAACAACCGATTCCGCGACGAATAGCTGCGACGAGGGTTGACCCCGCGACAGCCGGCGGTCACACTGCGGCCGTGCCCCTGGATCCGACCGCTCCGGTCTTCGACGCCGTCGACGCCCGCCTCGTCGCGGCCCTGCAGCACGACGCGCGGGCCACGTGGGGGCAGCTGGCGAGCGCGGCGGGCGTCTCGGAGAGCACGGCCATGCGCCGCGTCCAGCGGCTGCGCGAGTCGGGGAACCTGCTGATCATCGGCGTCCCCGACCCGTTGCGCGCCGATCTCGGCCAGCCCGTCCTGGTCCACCTGCGCACCCAGCCGGGTCAGACGGTCGCCGTCGCCGAGGCCGTGGCCGGCCGGACCGACGTCCGGTTCGTGGCGATCGTCAGTGGCCGCAGCGACGTCATCTGCGAGTTGATCGTCCGGGACCGCGCGCACCTCAGCCGGATCCTGCTGGCCGACCTCGCCGAGCACGGGGCGATCGTGAGCAGCCGGACGTCGATGGTGCTGAAGACCTTCAAGACCAGGGACGAGTGGAGCCAGGAGCTCCTGCCGGGCACGGCGGACCGGCCCCGGGGACCGGTGGTGCCCACCGAGAAGCCGCCCCGGATCGACCACCTGGACATGGCGCTGATCGCCGCTCTCGGCCAGGACGGCCGGCGCAGTTTCGTGGACCTCTCCGGGGACCTGGGCCTGAGCGAGACCGCCGTCTCACGCCGGCTCAACGCACTGCTCGCCTCCCGGCAGCTCTCCTTCGCCACCCTCGTCAACCCGGTGCTGCTGGGCTTCGGCCTGGAGGCCTTCCTCCACCTCCGGGTCGAGCTGTCGGACCTGGAGTCGGTGGCCCTCGCGCTCGCCGGTCGACCCGAGATCCGCTACGTCTCGGCCACCGCCGGCTACAGCGACGTGATCTGCGAGGCGGTCTTCCGGGACAACGACGCGCTCTACGACTTCCTGACCCGTCACGTCGGCATGCTCAAGGGCGTCCGCCACGTGGAGGTCGACACCGAGCTCACGACCATCAAGCGGGTGTTCCGGCACCCGCTCTTCGTGCCCGCCGAGCGCGCCGGCACCGAGACCCCCTAGCCCGTTCCGCCCACCCCGGCGGCCGGCGCGGCCGATCGCCGGCACCGCCCG
>JAOPVN010000032.1 GCA_025966175.1 Modestobacter sp.
TGGTCAGCCGGCTGCCGGTGCGCCGCTGGTCGGTGCTCGCGCTGGGCGCCGGACGGGCCAGGCTGCCGCTGCGGGCGCCGGATCCGCGCACCGGCCGCACCCGCTTGTGGTGGTTCCCCGACGAGCCGCGGCTGGCGATCGCCGCCGAGCTGGACGGGTGCACCGTCGTCGGCACCCACCTGTCCTTCGCGCCGCACACCGCGGTGCGCCAGCTCACCCGGCTGCGGCGCTGGGCCGCGACGCTCCCCGCGCCGGTGCTGCTGGCCGGCGACCTCAACCTGGTCGGGCCGCTGCCGGCGAGGGTGTTCGGCGCACCGCGGCTGGTCAGCGAGCCGAGCTACCCGGCCACCGCCCCGCGGGTGCAGTTCGACCACGTGCTGGGCCCCGCGACCCTCGATCCGCAGCTCCCCGAGGTGCGACAGCTGGCCTTGGGCGACCACCGGCTGGTCACCGTGACAGTGTCTCCACGCTGACCGGAGCGGTCGCCGGCAGCCGCCGGTCCACCGTCCGGAAGGCCAGCAGGAACAGCAGTGCCAGCAGGACGACGAACCCCAGGTTGCGCAGCGCGACGGCGTACCCCAGGTCGCTGACGTCCAGGAACGGGTACGGGTACCAGCCGCTGACCGCGCCGTGGGCCAGCGTGTAGCCGATCCAGAGCACCGGCCAGGCCAGCGCCCGGGCGACCGTGGCGCCGGTGATCCGCGGCCGCGGCCCGAACGCGATCCACAGGACCAGCGTCACCACCGGGGCGACGTAGTGCAGCCCGGCGTTGGTCCACCAGCCCAGGCCCTCGGGGTGCAGGGTCGGGGCGAGGACGATCGCGTAGACCAGCCCGGTGATCGTGATGCCGAGCAGCGCGTTCAGCCGGACCACCCGCCACCGGTCGTCGTCCCGGTCCGGGTCGCGGGCCAGCGTCGCGGCGAGTGCCAGCACCAGCACATTGCTCTGGATCGTGAAGTAGCTGACGAAGCGGACCACCCGGGTTCCCACGGGCGCCCCGTCGTCGGCCGGCAGGACCAGGATGCGGCCGAACTCGGTGGCCACCGAGACCGCCACGACGACGGCGAGGACGCCCCAGCAGAGCGCGGCCGGGGCACGGCGAGGAGTCACCGGTCCATCTTCAGGCCAGCAACGGGCGCAGCGCCGGCAGCGACGCGGCCAGTCCCGGGTGCAGCGGCACCTCGGGCAGCTCGTCGAGGGCGAACCAACCGACACCGATGCTCTCCTCGTTGAGCGCCAGATCGCCGGGCTCCAGCGCGCCGGCCGGGGTGGCGAGCACGGTCGTGTAGCTCCAGCCGCCGTGGTCGTCGACGGACTCCGCGCCGAGGACGACGTCGGCGGGGCGCAGCCCGAGCTCCTCCCCCGCTTCCCGCAGCGCGCCGTCGGCGGCGGTCTCCGCGGGGTGCAGCGCCCCGCCCGGAGTGCCCCACGTGCCCCCGTGGTGCGACCACTCGACCCGCAGCTGCAGCAGCACCTCGACGCCGGCGGCCCCGGCCCGGTGCAGCAGCAGGCCCGCGGCGCCGGCCAGCCCCCAGTGACGGTGACCCAGCGCGCACGTCGTCCAGCCGTCGGTCGGGGAGCGCACGGCGACAGTCTGCCGTGGGCGCTGCGACGGTGACGTCCCAGGGCAGGGTTTCCGTACCGCTGGGACTCCACCAGGATGGCGGCATGGAAACCGTGCAGCTGCGCCACTATGTCCTGGAGCCGGGCCGGATGGCCGACTTCCTGGCCTGGTTCCCGACCCTGCTCCCGGTGCGTGAGCACTTCGGCTTCCGGGTGCTGTTCGCCCTCGCCGAGCACGAGCACGAGACCTTCACCTGGGCCGTCGCGCACGACGGGGACGAGGCGGAGTTCCTCGCGGTGGAGACGGCCTACAAGGACTCCCCCGAGCGCGCGAAGGTCTTCGAGACCTTCCCCGACTGCATCGCCTCCCTCGAGATCGGCTTCGCCACCCCGGTCGTCTGAGGGTCAGTGCGCCCCGCCGCAGCACTCGTGGGGGAACTCGACCTCGAACGGCTGGAAGACCCCGCCCGCGGCCCGCTCGACCAGCAGGGTGAGTCGCCCGCCGGCCCACTGCGGCCGCAGGAACCCGGCCGTGTCGATGACGGCGTCGGCGTCCACCGGGCCGGTGAGGCCGACGACCTCCTCGATCGCGGTGCTCTCCACCAGGTCACCGGCGCGCACCTGCCCCGGCACCGCCGCCTGACCGGGGAACCGCACGCAGCGCCCGGCGGCTCCCGACCGCGCCTCGCGCAGCGCCACCTGGGCCGGTCCGGGGGCGCTGCCGGACCCGGCCGTGAGCACCGGACCGCCCAGCACGCGGGCGAGCGCCTCCCGGGTCGCCTCCGGCGCGGCCGGTGTCCCGGTCAGCCGCAGCGCGACGCCGGTACGCGGGGTCGCGGCGGAGCGGTCCACGTGCGTGCAGACCAGCTCCGCCGCGGCACCGGATCCGGCCAGCGCCCAGTCGACCGCTGCCAGCAGGTGGGCGTCCGGGACGACGTCGGGCCCCGGGGCACCCGCCCACCAGCGGGCCGTCACCGGACGACGTCGACGAAGACCGGGTTGGCGTAGAACCAGAGGTCCTGCCACGGGTCCGCGTCGGCCACCACGTCGATCAGCGGGTTGCCCTGGGCGTCCAGCTGATTGCCGTCGCTGCCGCGCAGCCGCACGTAGAAGGACTGCTGGACGTTGCGGAAGGTGTGCCGGAAGGTCGCCGTCCGCCGGTCGCGCGGCGACACCTGGAAGGTCTCGACGACGGTGGTCTGCGGCGCGGAGAAGACGTCGCGGTCCCCCGCCGGTCCGGTGACCGGACCGCTGATCAGGTCGACCTTGGCCAGCCGCGGCACCGCGCCGCTGGCGTTGGGGCCACCGGCCAGCTGCACGGTGATCGCCACCTCGACGTCCCCACCGCGCTGCACCCAGGTGCGCCCGCCGAGCGTCGCTCCCCGCTCGTCCCCCCGTCGGCTGCCCCGCACACGCAGGTCCAGCCCGTCGATCAGCCGGCCGTGCACGGCCACGACCTGACCGGACTGCAGGCCCTTCATGACGTCGACGTAGTCGCGGGACCGGGAGGCCACCAGCGTGCTGCCGTACTGGCCGGGCCAGAAGTCGCCGTAGGAGGTGATCGGCGCGCCGGTGTCGACCGGGGTGCCCCGGCTGCCGGTGGTGGCGTGGTCCTGGGTGCCCGGGGTGCGGGTGTCGCCGAAGACCTGGTGGGAGTCCGACGTCGAGGTGACCCACCAGGGCAGCCCCTCGGCCAGCAACGAGTCCCACAGGCCGCCGACGGTCGCCGTCATCCAGTCGAACCCGCCGTGGGTGCGGTAGGACTCGGCGGGGTACGCGGGAAAGCTGTTGGCCCCCGGAGCCCGGTCGTAGTACCCACGGGCCCGGCCGGGGCCGCCCGCCGTCAGCGGGATGCCGGCGGCCTGGTGACCCGGGGCGCCTTCCATGCCGACCGCGACCGACGGTGCGGCGTCGCGCCAGTTGCGGATCTCGTGCGGGCTGTCGATGCCCTGCCGGCTCGGGTGGTTGGCGAACATCAGCGCGATCTCGGTGCGCCGGTTGCGGACCTGGTTGTCCAGGTACTTCAGCGCCTCGAGCGCGAAGGGCTCCCCGTCGCCGGCGGTCGCCCCGGAGATCTTCCCCTGGTCGGCGAGCACGCCGCCGTCGTAACCCGCCTCGAAGGCCCGCAGGATGTCGACGGTCGACCGGCCCGGCGGGAGGAAGACCGTGGCGTGCTCGGCGCCGGGGATGTTCCACTCCAGGCCCTGGAAGATCAGCAGGTCCCGGTGCCGGCGGCGGGACTCCTCGATCTTCGGCGTGATCTGGTCGATCGAGAACTTCTGGTGCGCGGTGCCGCCGTGGTCGGTGATGACGATCCAGTCCAGCCCGAACTGCCTGGCCTGCGCGGCCTGCGTCTCCACCTCGTACTGGGCGTCCGGGGAGAACTGGGTGTGGATGTGGTGGTCGCCGGCGAGGAACAGCGATCGACCGCTCCACGGGTTCGCCGTCCGGTCGCCCCCGCCGGAGGCCGAGGCCACGCCCCGGCCGACACCGGCCACCGCGCTGCCGAGCCCGGCAGCGGCGCCGGCGACCACGGCCGCCGAGGCGAGGAAGGCCCGGCGGGAGACCGACAACGGGTCGTCGGCCTCCGGGTCGGCCCAGGTGCCCTCGACGCCGTCGTGGACGAGATCGTGCCCGTGCTGGTCGTGCCCGTGGTGGTGGTCGTGCCCGTGGTGCTCGTGGCTCATCGATCGCTCCCGCATCGTCCGCGCCGCATCCGTCGCAGCGACTCTGCAACGGCGGCGCCGACGGGCGGGCAACTCCCAGACGAGCATCCGGCGAACAACGGGTCGCCTCCCGGGCGGCGCTCAGCCGGAGAGGGTGCGGCTGATCGCCCGGGCGGCGGCCTGGACGCCGGGAGCCATCGGGCGGACGGCGGCCGGGGAGTCGCCGCGGACCACGATCGACAGCGCCGCGACGACCGTGCCGCGCGCCGAGATGGGTGCGGCCACCGAGACGGCGTCCTCGGTGACCTGCCGGTCGCTGACGGCCACCCCGCTGCGGCGCACCTCGGCCAGCACCCGCCGCAGCAGCACCGGGTCGGTGATCGTGTGCGGGGTGTACCGGCGCAGCGGGGAGGCGAGCACCTGCTCCTGCAGGTCGGCGGGGGCGTGCGCGAGCAGCACCAGGCCCACCCCGGTGGGCGGGAGGGCGAACCGGCCGCCGACCTCGGTCAGCACGGCCACCGCGCCGCGGGAGGCGAAGCGCTCGACGAAGACCACCTCGGCGCCGTCCCGCACGGCCAGCTGCACGTTCTCGTGGGTGACCTCGTAGAGGTCCTCCATGAACGGCAGCGCCGCCTCGCGCAGCCCCAGTCCACGCGGCGCGAGCGCGCCCAGCTCCCACAGCCGCAGCCCGACCCGGTACCGGCCGTCGGTGTCCCGCTCGAGGCCGCCCCAGGCGCACAGCTCCGCGATCAGCCGGTGCGCGGTCGACAGCGGGACGTCGGTGACCCGGGCGATCTCGGACAGGGTCAGTGCCCGCCGCTCCCGGGTGAAGGCGTCCAGCACCGCCAGCAGCTTGGTGCCGGCAGTCCGCTTGGCCGGGTTCAGAGCTCCAGGACGAGCTTCGGGCACGCCGCCCGCGAGACGCAGATGAACATCGTGTCGTTGGCCGCCTGCTCCTCCGGGCTCAGCAGTGAGTCCCGGTGGTCGACCGTTCCCTCCAGCACGGTGGTCTCGCACGTGCCGCACGTCCCCTCCTGACACGAGGAGAGGACGGCGATGCCCGCCTCCTCGACGACCTGCAGGATCGACCTGTCCGGCGGGACGGTCAACGTCGCGCCACTGGTCGCCAGCTCCACCTCGAACGCACCGGTCAGCACCGGCTCGCCGACGTCCTTGGCGGCGAAGCGTTCCACGTGCAACGTCCCTGCGGGCCAGTCCGCGCACCGCTGCTCGACGGCGGCCAGCAGGGGCTCGGGGCCGCAACAGTAGACGAGCGTGTCCGGCTGCGGGGTGCCCAGGATGCGGTCGAGATCGATGAGCCCCACCTCGTCCTGCGGGTGCAGCGAGACCTTCGGCCCGTGGGCGGCGTCCAGCGTGTCGACGAAGGCCATCGAGGCGCGGGTGCGCCCGCCGTAGTGGAACTCCCACTCCGCGCCGGCCCGCTCCGCCGCGACCACCATCGGCATGACCGGGGTGATCCCGATGCCGCCGGCGATGAACACGTAGCGGGGGCTGGCCACGAGCTCGAAGTGGTTGCGCGGGCCGCGGACGTCGACGTCCGCGCCCTCCAGCAACTCGTCGTGGACCCAGGCCGACCCGCCCCGGCCCGCCGCCTCGCGGAGCACCCCGATCTGCCACATCGACCGGTCGGCCGGGTCGCCGCACAGCGAGTACTGACGGGTCAGCCCGCCGGGCAGGTTCAGGTCGATGTGCGCGCCCGGCGTCCAGGCCGGCAGGTCGGCTCCGGTCGGGTCGCGCAGCTCCAGGACGACGACGCCCTCCGCGCCGGTCGTCCGCCGAGCGACCCGCAACCGCAGGTCCACCTCGTCGTGGGTGCTGTGCACAGCTCTCCTTCTTCTGGCCCCGCTGCAGGGCCCCGCCGCCGGCCCCGTCCCGAGGCTCACCCCGAGCGTGCGAGGGGTGAGGAGGACGGGGCCTTCAACGGTGGGGCAGTGGGGTCCTTCCTCAGGCGGGCACCGGCACGCGCCGGATGATCACGAACGGATCGGTGACCAGGTGCGCCGCCGGTGCCGGCAGCGGTCCGCTTGCCGGGGGCTCGGCCGGGCCACCGGTCGGGTGATCGGGATGGGCGAGCAGCCACTCCCACATCTCCACCGGGTCCGACGCCTCCGCCTCGGCACCGCAGTGGCAGAGGCCGCGCAGCCGGTCCGAGCCGGGCAGCCAGTTGACCCGCAGCACGCGCTCGCCCTCGAGCACCTGGCGCGGTGCGGGCAGCGTCATCTCCCGGGAGATGCCGGTCACCGGGCGACCGCCGCAGCAGTGCGCGGCGCCGGGACGGCCTCGCCGTCGGCCTCGGCGGCCAGCCGGGCGATGATCCGCCGGGCCGCGAGGCCACCGGTGTCGATGTTGATCGACAGCTCCTGGTAGCCGTCGGGCTCGCCGGTGAGCACCTTCTCCAGCACGTCCAGCGCGGTGACGTCCTGCAGCACGACGGTGCGGTTGTTCTCCCGCAGGAACTCCGAGACCACCTCGTCGTCGAGGGCGAAGTCGCGGGCCACCATCCAGAAGTCGTGCGTGCTGGACTCGGTCTCCGGCGTGATCGCGTAGACGACCTCGACGTGGAAGGCGTCGGGGTCGGTGCCGTCCTCGTTCGGGACGGAGCCGACCGGCGCGATCCGGCTGTGCAGCTTGTACAGGCAGGGCGGGGCGAACTCGATGTCCTGCCAACGGGTGATCCGGCCCTCGAGGCCGGTGCTCTTCGCGTAGAACGGCGGGCACTCGGCATCGGCCATGTGCCGGCTGACGTAGACGATGCCCTTCTCGTCGTCGACCTCGGTGGTGATCGGGGTGCTGGCCACCTCCGGCGTCCCGATGTACCCACCGTGCAGGTAGGTCTCGTGCGAGAGGTCCATCAGGTTGTCGACCAGCAGGCTCGCCCGGGCGGCGAGCGGCTCCATCCCGCTCACCGTCGTCCAGCCCTCCTGGTCCAGCCAGGGGGCGCGCGGGATCGCCGTCGCGTCGGCCTTCTCGGCCTCGCCGATGAACACCCAGACGAAGCTGTCCTGCTCCACGATCGGGTAGCTCTTGAGCCGGGCGGTGCGCGGCACCCGGGTCTGGCCCGGGACGGCGACGCAGCCACCGTCCGCGCCGTAGGTGAAGCCGTGGTAACCGCAGACCACCGTGTCACCGACCAGGTGGCTGGGCTGCTGGGAGAGCGGGAAGCGGCGGTGCACGCAGCGGTCGCTCATCGCGGTGACCTCGCCGGCCTCGGTGCGCCAGAAGAGGATCGATTCCCCGCAGATCGTGCGGCTGAACAGCTCGCGACCGATCTCACGCCCGTAGGCGGCCACGTACCACTGGTTCCGGACGATCGACGTCATGTTCTTCCTCCAGCGGGTGTCCTCTTCGACTCCTCCACAGTGACCGCCCTCACGAGGTGTCCATAGCCACCTTCCACGTGACGGAAGACCCGCCGTTCAACCCCTCTCGAGTGGCGAGCCGGCGCCCTCTGCCGGACGACGAGAGGGCTGCAACTCGCCACTCGGCGTGCTCATCGGGCCAGCTGCTGGGCGACCCGGGCCAGCAGCTCGTCGGGCCGGCGCAGGTCGGCGGCCGTGACGAAGACGACCCGCCAGCCCGCGGCGAGCAGTCGGTTGAGCCGCCGGCGGTCGTGCGCGAACTGCCCGTCCTCGGCATGCCAGAGCCCGTCGTACTCCACGGCGATGCGACGCTCGGGCCAGGCGAAGTCGACCCGCGCGACGAACACCGCGCCGTTCCGCACGGAGAACTGGGCGATCGGGCGGGGCAGCGTCGACCGGTGCAGCAGCAGGCGCAGCCGGGTCTCCTGCGGTGAGGCAGCCAGGCCGTCCGCCAGCGCGACCGCGGTCCGGGCCTGGCGGCAGCCGCGCCCGGTGGACGCGGCGGCGACCGCTCGGACGGGCTCGAGGTCGACCATCCCGGAGGCGACGAACTGGTCGACGAGCACGACCGCCTCGTCGAGCGGGGCACTGCGGGCCAGCGCCACAGCGGTCACCTCGGGCGTGGTGACGGCGACCCCACGGCGCCGGGTGCACTCCTCGGGCAGCAGCACGGCGCGCCGGACGCGGACCCCGGGGACGACGCTGCGGGTGCAGCCCGGCGGCACGGTCAGCTCGATGTCGTCCGCGGGCCCGGCCACGTCCAGGCCCCACAGCACCGCGGCGCTGCGGCCGGACACGACAGCGCCCGGCACGAGCACCGACGCGGCCGCGATGGCTCGTAGTTCGTGGGTGACCTCCAGCGCCGCATCGGCGTGCACGTCGCGGAACAACCGGCGCCAGGCCGGGCCCCGGAGCTCCTTGCGCGTGAGGACGCCGCCGGCCACCGCCCGGGAGCCACGGAAGACCTGGCCCTGGAGCTCGGGCGGACGCCGGGGTGGCACGGGCACCCGGGCAGCCTGCCGCCCCGGGAACGGCGGCGAACCCGTCGTCCACAGGCCCGACGCGTCGAGTGGCGAGCCAGCGCCCTCTACCGGACGACGAGAGGGCGCCGGCTCGCCACTCGGCGACAGGTAGGCATACCGGTTCATTGACTTCCTCAATGATTCGGACCTACCGTCCGAGGTCCGACGTCTCGACGAGGAGCGTGTCGTGGAACTGGATCTGGACGCCCTGGTCGCGATCGACGTGCACGTGCACGTGGAGGCCGACGCGCACGGCCATCTGTCGATGGACGACGAGCTGCTGGAGGCCGCGGCCGCCTACTTCAAGGGCGAGCCGCACCACCCGACGGTGCCGGAGATCGCCGCGCACTACCGCGAGCAGCGGATGGCCGCCGTGGTGTTCACCGTCGACTCCGAGATGGCCACCGGGCACCCGACGCTGTCCCACGAGGAGATCGCCAACGCCGCGGCGCAGCACCCCGACGTGCTCATCCCGTTCGGCTCGATCGACCCCGCACGCGGGCAGGCCGGCATCCGCGCCGCCCGCCGACTGGTCGAGGAGCACGGCGTGCGCGGCTTCAAGTTCCACCCGAGCATCCAGGCGTTCGAGCCCAACGACCGGCGGCACTACCCGCTGTGGGCCGAGCTGGAGAGCCTCGGCGTGCCGGCGCTGTTCCACACCGGCCAGACCGGGATCGGCTCCGGGCTGCCCGGCGGGCGCGGGATCAAGCTGCGCTACTCCGACCCGATGCTGCTCGACGACGTCGCCGCCGACTTCCCCGGCCTGACGATCATCATGGCGCACCCCTCGGTGCCCTGGCAGGACGCCGCGATCGCCGTCGCCCAGCACAAGGCCAACGTCTACATCGACCTGTCCGGCTGGTCGCCGAAGTACTTCCCCCCGCAGCTGGTGCGGGCGACGAACACGCTGCTCAAGCGCAAGGTGCTGTTCGGCTCGGACTATCCGCTGCTGTCCCCCGAGCGATGGGTCAGGGACTTCGAGGCCCTGGAGATCCGCGAGGAGGTGCGCCCCCTGGTCATGAAGGAGAACGCTGTCCGCGCGCTGCAGCTCGATGCGTAACGCCGGCCTCGGGTCCTGGCCGGAGCGCCGGCTGCGGATCTCCCCCGAGCGCGACGCGATCTGGTTCGAGGGGACGACGACCTCCCACGCCGGGTTCGCCGAACAGGTCCGCCGCGCCGCCGCCGCCCTCGTCGACCTCGGCGTCCGGCCCGGCGACCGGGTGGCCTGGACCGGCAGCAACCACCCCTCGGCGCTGGAGACGCTCTACGCCTGCGGGCAGCTGGCCGCGATCTGGGTGCCGGTCAACGCCCGGCTCACCGCGCCGGAGATGGAGTACGTGCTCACCCACTCCGGCGCCACGGTGGTGGTGCACGGCCGGGAGCACGGGGAGATCGCCGACGCGCTGCGCGGCCGGCTCCCGCAGGTGGAGCACTGGGTGGCGGCCGAGCCGGCCGGCACCGACTCACTGCCCTACGCGGAGCTGCTGGCCGCCGCAGACCCACAGCCGCGTGACGAACCGGTCGCCCTCGAGGACCCGTGCCTGATCATGTACACCTCCGGGACCACCGGCCGGCCCAAGGGCGCGGTGCTCACCCACGGCAACATGACCTGGAACGCCACCAACCAGCTGCTCGGCCTCGACTTCGCCCAGGACGAGCGGACCCTGGCCCTGGCCCCGCTGTTCCACATCGGTGGGCTCAACGGCACCATCAACCCGACGCTGCTGCGCGGCGGGTGCGCGGTGATCGTGCGGCGCTTCGACCCCGCGGAGACGCTGCAGGTCATCGAGGAGCAGGGGGTCACCTCCTTCTTCGCCGTCCCCACCATGCTCGACGCGATGAGCCGCGAGCCCGGGTTCCGGACCCGGGACCTCTCCGCGCTGCGCTCGATCGGCGCGGCCGGCGCCCCGCTGCCGTTGTCGACCCTGCGCACCTGGACCGACCGCGGCGTCACGATGCAGCAGGCCTACGGGATGACCGAGGCCGCACCGGGCTGCACCGTGCTGGACTCCGCCGACGCCGAGCGGAAGCTGGGGTCGGCGGGCAAGCCGGTCTTCTTCACCGACGTGCGGGTGCTGCGCGCCGACGGGACCGAGTGCGACCCGGGCGAGACCGGGGAGATCGTCGTCCAGGGGCCGAACGTGATGGCCGGCTACTGGGCCGAGCCGGAACGCAGCGCCGAGGTGCTCCGCGACGGCTGGTACCACTCCGGGGACGCCGGGGCCCTGGACGACGAGGGCTTCCTCTACATCCGCGACCGCTACAAGGACATGATCATCTCCGGCGGCGAGAACGTGTACCCGGCCGAGGTCGAGTCCGCCCTGCTGGAGCTCGACGGCATCGCGGAGGCCGCGGTGATCGGCGTCCCCGACGTGCGCTGGGGCGAAGCCGGGCTGGCGGTCGTGGTCGCCGCCCCCGGCGCACCGACCGACGGCGAAGCGGTCCGCGCCGCGCTGCGGGAACGCCTCGCGGGGTTCAAGGTGCCCAGGGAGGTCCGGTTCGTCCCGGAACTCCCCAAGACCGCCACTGGCAAGATCCGGAAGCCGGACCTGCGCGCGCAGTACGCACCCCTGGAGGAGAACGCATGACCGCATCGACGCGGACCACCACGACCATCGCCGAGCTGCCCTCACTGAAGGGCCAGGAGCTCGGCACCAGCGACTGGTTCGAGGTGACCCAGGACCGGGTCAACACCTTCGCCGACGCCACCGACGACCACCAGTGGATCCACGTCGACGTCGAGCGCGCCAAGGCCGAGAGCCCCTTCGGCGGGCCCATCGGGCACGGGTACCTGACCCTGTCGCTCGTCGTCCCCATGTACTCGCAGGTGCTCGAGGTCAGCGACGCCACGATGGGCGTGAACTACGGCCTGAACAAGGTCCGCTTCCCCGCACCCGTGCCGGTGGGCTCGAAGATCCGGCTCACCGCCACCCTCAACGACGTCACCGAGATCGCCGGCGGGCTGCAGCTCACCATCGGCGCGGTCATCGAGCGGGAGGGCGGCGAGAAGCCGGTCTGCATCGCCGAGCTGGTGTTCCGCACCTACGGCGGCTGAGGAAGGACCCGGCTGCCCCCTGCGCCACGCTCCGCGCGGCGCGGGGCCCCGCAGCCGGGCGGTTCCAGCACGTCACCAGGGGGCCACCTAGGGTCGGCGGCGTGCGCATCGCCGTCTTCACCGGGTCCCAGGCGGGGCCGCCGTCCCACTCCCGCGCCGCCGCCTCCTTCGCCACCGACCTGGCCCGCGCCGGGGTCGGCGTCGTCTACGGCGGCGGCCACGTCGGTCTGATGGGCGTCGTCGCCGACGCCGCGCTGGCCGCCGGCGGCGAGGTCGTCGGGGTGATCCCCCAGCACCTGGTGGACGACGAACTGGCCCACCCCGGCCTCCCCCGGCTGGAGGTCGTGCAGTCGATGCACGAGCGCAAGGCCCGGATGGCCGAGCTCTCCGACGCCTTCGTCGCGCTGCCCGGCGCCGCGGGCACGCTGGAGGAGCTGTTCGAGGCGTGGACCTGGGGGATGCTCGGGCTGCACGCCAAGCCGACGGCATTCCTCGACGTCGACGGCTTCTGGCAGCCGCAGCTCGCCCAGCTCCGCCGGATGGTGGACGACGGGTACCTGGCCGCCAACCGGCTCGAGGCGCTCGGGGTGGTGCACGACGCGGCGGAACTGCTGGCCTTCGTCGACGGCTACGAGCACCCCGCCCGGAAGTGGACCCCGCCGGCGGCCTGAGACGGCGTCCAGCAGCTCACCGTGGAGCCGCGTTGGCTGAGATCATGATCCGGTGACCGCGCGTGAGCCCGCCCGCCGCGTCACCGCGCGCGACGTGGCCGCCGCCGTGGGCTGCTCGGTCTCCAGCGTCTCGCTCGTGGTGAGCGGCAAGGCCCAGGGCCGGGTCCGGGTGGAGACGCAGGAGGCGATCGAGGCCGCCATCGCCCGGCTCGGCTACCGGTTGAACACGACCGCCAGCGCGCTGGCCTCGGGCACCTCGCTGGGCATCGGCTTCCTCAGCCCCGACCCCACCAACCCGTTCTTCTCGATGGTGCTCGACGGCCTGGGCGACGCGCTGGCCGACCGCTACGCGCTCAGCGTGCTGGTCCCGACGGGCGGCTCGGACTACGACCGCGGAACGGTGCGCCGCGCCCTGGCCGGCGACTTCGCCGGGCTGCTCCTCGCCAGCCCCAGCGAACGGCTGCTGGACGACTTCGTACCCACCTGCCCCACCCTGCTGCTGGACGCCGGCGGTCCGGTCAACGGCCTGGCCAGCGTGGACGTCGACCTGCGCGAGGCGCTCGCGGAGCTGGCGGCCCACCTCACCGGCCTGGGGCACGAGCGGATCGCCTACCTGGGCTTCCGTCGTGACAAGGCCTCGGTCCAGGGCCGCCGGCACCAGCTGGACCGCGCGCTGCGGCAGCGCGGCGCCGTCCTGCACCCGACGACGGTGGAGCTCACCGAGCTGACCGAGTCCGCTGCCCAGACCGCGTTCACCGACACCTGGCCGCTGTGGCGGGGGGCCGGCGTCACGGCCGTGGTCTGCGGCGACGAGCTGTTCGCCTACGGGGTGCTGCGCTCCTGCCGCGTGCTCGGCGTCGGGGTGCCCGGCGACCTGTCGGTGGTCGGGTTCGACAACCTGCCCTACAGCTCGCTGATCGACCCGCCGCTCACCTCGGTCGACCTCTCGGCCCGGCTGCTGGGGCAGACGGCCGGCCGGGCGCTGCTCGGGCTGATCGGCGACGGCGCCGTGCCGGGCAGCAGCCGGGTCCCGGCGCGGCTGGTCGTCCGCGGGTCCACCGGGGCCCCGCGGCGACCGACCGGTCAGCCCGCCGCGAGGTAGGCCTCGGCCACCGCCTCGTCGATGAACCGCGGCACCGGGACGACGATCGACTCCGCTCCCACCCGGCCACCGGCGACCGCCTCCAGGCACCGCGCCTGCAGCGCGAACCCGATGTCCATGGACTCGATGGAGTTCCCGAGCGGCCGCGGGCCGGCGAGGTTGACCATGTGGCCGTCGGTCAGCAGGTGCACCCGGCGGCCGTCGGTCAGTCGCACCGTGGTGATCCCGTCGGTGATCTCGGTGACGGTCTTCACGCTCTGGTCCGAGGAGATGCCGGCGACGTCGATCTCGGCCGGGAAGTGGCCGCCGTTGAGCAGCACCACGTCGTCCCGGAGCAGGGCGAGGTCGGCGACGGTCACCACGTCGCGCGCGCCGGTGACGGTGACGACGACGTCGGCGCCGGACAGCGCGGCGGACCGGGACGGCACCGCGAACCCGTCGAAGCTGGCCTCCAGGCGCAGCACCGGATCGGTCTCGACCACCGACACCAGCGACCCGGCGTTGCGGAAGTTCGCCGCGACCCCCTTGCCGCAGGCGCCGTAGCCGAACACGGTCACCCGGCGGCCGTTGGTCGCCCGGTTGGTGATCCGCAGGAAGGACTCGAACACGCTCTGCCCGACCGCGTGCCGGTTCTCGGCGAACTGCTTGATCGGGCTGTCGTTGATGACCAGCACGGGCACGCCCAGCGCGTCCCGGTGCTCGCGGAGCCGGGCCCGCCCGGACGTCGTCTCCTCGGTGCCGCCGCGCAGCCCGGGGTAGGGCTGCTCCAGCCAGCGGAGGAAGAGGTCGCCGCCGTTGTCCAGCAGCAGGTCCGGCTGCGCCTCGAGCACCGTGCGCAGGTGCCGGTCGTGCTCCTGCTCGTCGGTCGTCGGGCCGCCGATGACCTCCACTCCCCGCTCGCGGAGGTAGGCGACCGCGTCGGGCTGGGTGCTGTTCAGGTTGCCGGTGCTCACCACCCGGGCGCCGCCGCGGCGCAGGGTCAGCAGCAGCGCGACGGTCTTGGGCTCCAGGTGGATGCCGGTGCCGATGGTCGTGCCGGCGAAGGGCTGGGTCGAGTCGTACTCCTCGGCGATCGAGCGCAGCAGCCGGCAGCTCTCCCCGACCCATTCGATGCGTGAGCTCATGCGTGTTCCTCTCGGGTAGGGGCGCTCAGCGGAACCGCAGGCCGCCGGCGCCGGCCGGCGGGGTCACCGGGAGCGCGGGGGGCAGGCCGGGCGCGCCGGTCAGGCGCTGACGCAGCCAGCCGTCCCCGTACCAGGACACCTCGTGGGCCACCTTCCCGTCGACGACGTGGAAGAGGTCGAGGGCGTGCAGGTCGAGCTCGGTGCCGGGAGCGGGCTCGACACCGTCGAAGGCCTGCACCACCCGGGTGCGCTGGTGCCACTCGACGACGGCGGTGGGGCCGCTGACGACCAGCCGGACCGGCTCGTAGCGCAGGTCCGGCAGCGCCCCGAAGTACATCTGCAGGTACTCCCGGATGGCCGCGTGCCCGGTGAAGGCCTGGCCGATCGTGACGTCCTCGAGCACGCCGTCCTCGGCCCACCAGGACATCACCCGATCCAGGTCGCCGGTCGCCGCGTCGGCGAAGATGCCGTCGATCACCTCACCCGTGCTGCTCACGGTCACAGCTCCTCCGGTTCCTCGTACCAGCGCACCCGGTCACCGACCGCGGCGCGCATCCGCGCCTTGGCGCCCAGCGGGATCGCCTGCCACCGTTCGAGCAGCTCGGCCGCCCGGCCCGCCGCCACCGGGTCCGGGGCGGCGGCCAGCGTCTCCAGGGAGCCGCGGGCGGTGCGCCACAGCCCCCAGTCGTTGCGCACCAGCTCGGTGAGCCGGCCGCGCTGCGCGCAGACGTCGTCCCAGCGGTCGGTGAGCAGGGCGAGCAGGTCGGAGATGTCCTTGGGCTCCAGGCGCACCACCTGCAGCTTGGTCAGCAGCAGCTCGGCCAGCGGCAGCGTGGGCTGCCCGGCCGGCAGCGCCCTGCCCCAGGTCAGCACGTGGCAGAGCCGGAACTCGTCGACGAAGACGTCCAGGTGTGACCCGTCGGCGTCCTCGTAGCGCATCCGGCTGGCACCGTTCATCCGGTTGAACGGCTCGTCGGCCACGAACCCGGCGGCCACGGCGAGCTCGTCCAGCGCGCGCCGCGCCCGCCCCGTCGTCGCCAGGTCGATGTCGGCCAACGAACGGTGGTACCGGCCACCGGCCCGGGCGGAGCCGCAGAGGAGCTGGAAGGCGACCCCGCCGAGGGCCGCGGCCGGGACCTGCGCCTCGGCGGCGGCCGAGAGCAGGACCTGGGCCCGGGCGGTGCGATCGATGTCGGTCATCGTCGGCTCAGTCCGGGGGGATCTCGCGGAACGCGAGCTCCAGATCGATGCCCTGCCGCCGGCGGACGAACCGCGAGACGTAGTACAGGAGCACGCCCAGCGGGAAGAAGGCCAGGCTGGTCCAGAACATCCCCGGGCTGGCGGTCGGGTTGACGCCCGAGGAGGGGTCGCGGGCGAAGTTCCAGACGATGAACAGCGCGGCCGCAGCGCCCAGCAGGGCCACGACGGTCAGCCGCGGGACCTTGCCGAAGTACCCGCGGATGGGCGCCGTCTCGTACTGGTCGCGGTAGCGGAAGGGCAGCAGCGCTGCGGCGAGGCAGCCGATGGCCAGCGTGATCAGCTGCGGGAAGGCGCCGACGACGACGGTCAGCTGCGAGCCGTAGGCCCAGAACCAGGAGACGACCGCCGAGACCACCGTGACGACGACGACGGCGACGTAGGGCGAGTTGGTGCGGTGGCTGACCTTGGCCAGGCCCTCGGGCGCGACCCGGTCCATCGACCAGCCGAACATGCAGCGGGTCATGATCAGCAGCGACATCGGGACGGTCGGCACCAGCCACGACCCGAAGCCCAGGATGATCAGCACGCCGAGCACGGTGCTGCCCGAGGCGCCCGCGGCGGTCTCCATGTAGGTCGGGGCCGCGGCAAGGCCGAGCGCCGCCGGGTCCGCCGCCGCGACCGACCCGAGGAAGCCCGAGCCGAGCTTGCCGAGGCTGACCCAGATGAGCACCAGGGACCCGAGGACGGCGACCACGGCGGTGAGCGGCCCGGCCAGCAGCTGGGCGCGGCGGCTGGCCCGCACCTCGCCGGCGAAGTAGGACGACCCCAGGTAGTAGGGCAGTGAGAAGGACGGCCAGGTGACGGCCAGCAGCGTCGCGCCGAAGGAGAACCCGGCGAGCCCGAAGCCGGCGTCGGCGGCCGAGCTCGCCGCCGCGGCCGCCGCGTCGGGCACCCCGCCGGCGCCCTCGACGTAGGAGTTGAAGTGCGCGATCAGGCTGTCGTGCGACTGGAACAGCAGCGCGGCGAGGAAGGCGACGAGGCCCACGGCGCTGACCGGCAGGGTGTAGCGGAAGATCCGCAGCACCGAGCGGGTCGGCTTGAGGATGAACAGCGCCCCGAAGCCGAGGACGAACAGCTCGCTGACCAGGAAGACCGCCAGCGGCTCGGTGAGCGTGCCGGAGAGGTCGAGCAGCCAGCTGCTGCCGGTGCCCACCCCCAGCAGCCGGGCCAGCGGGGCCAGGCACCACTGGCAGAAGTAGTAGCCGGCCGAGGTGAGGAAGACGGCCTGGAACACCACGAAGGCGAAGTTGGCGGCGAAGCCCACCGCCGGGTGGATCAGCCGGCTGATGAAGACGTAGTCACCGCCGCTGCGCCGCATGACCGAGCTGGCCACCGCGTAGGTGACCAGGATCGGCAGCGCCACCAGCAGGCCGATCAGCATCACCAGGTACAGGTTGGCGCCGGCGTAGAAGGGCAGCACGATGCCCAGCACGAACGAGACCATGATCGGGAACGTCGCCGTGTAGAGGTTGACCAGCGACGCGTCGAAGGTGGAGGCCGCGCGGACCAGACCGGAGGACTTGCGCGCGAAGACGTCGGCCGAGCCCCCCACGGTGAGGTCGGCGAGGGAACGAGCCCTCGGCTGTTCGGTATCCATGGCGTTCTCCTTCAGCCCGCGACGAGTTGGCAGCGCTTGACCCGGCCTGGCTTGATTTCCAGAACCGCACCCAGCAACGAGCCCTGCTCGTACTCGCTCCCGGGGTTGACCACGGTGGAGCCACCGACCTTGGTGACCCCCCGTCCTTCGTGGATGTGGCCGTGCAGGCTGAGCACCGGCTGGAACTCGGCGATCGCCTCGGCGACGGCGGTCGACCCCACCGGCACCATGTCCGGCTGCCCGCCCACGAGCTGGATCTGCAGCTCGTCGTCGAGCCGGGGCGCCTGGTCCAGGCCGCAGTCGTACGGCGGCACGTGAACGTTGAAGATCGTCCGGGCGGGGTCCCCGGAGCGGCGCAGCTCCACGAGCCGGTCGCGGAGCTGCTCCTCGGTGCACTCCCGGTTCGTGCGCCAGGGCGTCACGTTGCTCCAGCCCAGCGACGCCAGCGTGAACTCGCCGACCTGCAGCGGGCCGTCGTGGGCGTACCGGACCGGCCCCTGGTCCAGCAGCGGGACCATGTCGTCGAAGTCGTCGTTCCCCAGCCCGATGTAGAGCTCGGTGCGCGAGCCGGACAGCCGCTCGACCGCCCAGGCGATCCACTCCTCGGTGCGCTCCAGGGCCAGCCGGTGCAGGGTGCTCTCGACCAGACCCTGGTCCAGCCGCAGCTGCTGCACGAACTCCTCGTCGGTCGTCAGGGTGTAGGCCCCGACGGTGCCGACCCGGCGGGTGAACTCGGCGACCTCCGCCGCCGTCTCCAGCGCGAAGCGGGTGCCGCGGAAGGTGGCGCGCCAGCCGGAGCCGTCGGCGATCACGGGAACGAGCTCCTTGCCGGCCAGGTCACCGCCCATCAGCAGGTGGTCGACCTTGTAGAACGCGGCGGCGTTGACGAGCTTGCGGAAACAGGTCGTCGACCCGTGGATGTCCGAGGCGAAGAACAACTTCATCAAGCACCTCCTTCGCGTGTGAGCCGGTCGGCTGCGGAGGACGCTAAGCAGGCTGAACACTCACGTCAAGCGCTTGACGTTTCCCGGTCGTTAACTCTCCGCATGCGTCTCGGCCGCCCCTCCGGCACCAGGCCGGAGCGCGACCTAGCGTTGCCCGACGTGGAGCACGCGGACGTCGTCGTGGTGGGTGGTGGCCCGGCCGGTGCCGCCTGCGCGGCCGCCGTCCGCCGGACCCGGCCGGACGCCGACGTGCTGGTGCTCGACCGCGCCGACTTCCCGCGGGACAAGGTGTGCGGCGACGGGATCTCCCCGGAGGCCCTCGACGTCCTCGCCGGCCTCGGGATCGACGTGGGCACGCTGACCGACGGGTTTCCCGCCGTTCGCCGGCTGCGGCTGCAGGGCCCGCGCGGGACGACGGTCGAGCGGGAGACGGTGCGCCCCTCGGTCGTGGTGCCGCGGGCGGTGCTGGACGGCCGGCTGCTGGCCCAGGTGCTGGCCGGCGGGGTGCGCTTCCAGCGGCACACGGTGCGCTCGGTCGCCGTCCACGCCGACCACGTCGAGGTCGACGGCCGGTTCCGTGCCGCCGTGCTGGTCGGTGCGGACGGCGCCGAGTCCGTCGTCCGCCGGGCACTGGGCGTGGCCCCGAACGCCCCGGACCGGCTCGCCGTGGCGATCCGCGGGTACGCCCCCGTGCTGCCCGGCACCGACGGCGTGCAGGTGGTGACGACGACGGAGCAACGGTGGCCGGCGTACGCGTGGTCGTTCCCGCTCGGCGACGGACGGGCCAACGTCGGCTACGGCGAGCTGGTCTCGGGCGGGGTGACCCGGGCGGAGCTGGTCGCCGGGCTGCACCGGCTGCTGCCGGGCGTCGAACCGGCAGAGCTGCGCGCCCACCGGCTGCCGCTGTCGACCGGACGACCCCGGCTACCGGGCGGCCGGGTGCTGCTGGCCGGGGACGCGCGGTCGCTGATCAACCCCCTCACCGGGGAAGGCATCTTCTACGCCGTGCTCTCGGGGGCGCTTGCCGGAGTGACCTCGGCGCAGGGTGCCCAGGCCGGTCAGGTGCACCGGCGGCTGCTGCGCCGCCGGCTGGGTGGGCACCTGCGGTCCTGCGGCCTGGCCTCCCAGCTGAGCCGGTGGCCGGTGCTGATGGACGCCGCCGTGCGGGCCGCCCAGGACGAGCAGCAGGTGTTCGACGACGTCGTCCGGCTGGGGCTGGCCGACGGCCGGCTCACCGCGCGGACGCTGGCCGGCACGGCGCGCCGGCTGGCGTTCAGCTGACGCCGGCGACCTCGACCCGGCCGCGGCCGCCGCGTTTGGCCGCGTAGAGCGCGGCGTCGGCGGCGGCGTAGAGCTCCTCCAGGCCGACGGCATGGGAGGGGGCGTGCGCGACGCCCAGGCTGGCCGAGATGGCCAGCAGGGTGCCGTCGGCGAGGGTCAGCGGCGTGGCACGGACGGCGTCCAGCACCTCGGTGGCCCGCCGGACCGCGACGTCGGCCGGGCAGTCGGGCAGCAGGACGGCGAGCTCGTCGCCGCCCATCCGGCTGAGCACCGCGTCGCCGGCGCGGACCACCGTGCGCAGCACGCCGGCGATGTGCGCCAGCGCGTCGTCGCCGACCGGGTGACCGTGCTCGTCGTTGATGGACTTGAAGGCGTCGACGTCCACGAGCACCAGCGCGGTGCCATGCGGCGCGGCCCGGCTGGCCAGCGCGCCGGACAGTGCCTCGTCGAGCACCCGGCGGTTGACCAGGCCGGTGAGCGAGTCGACCGTCGCCTGGGCGTGCAGCATGGCGACCAGTCGGGACTGGGCGTCCCCGGAGCGGACCAGCATCACGGCCATGACGATGAGCACGGCGCCGAAGAAGCTCAGGTCGCTGACCGCGGCGGCCACGTCCTCCAGGTGGAGGAGCACGACGACGTCCAGCGCGATCGCGACCGCGGTCACCACGGCGACGGCGTTCCGGTGCAGGTGCACCCCGGCCCAGAGCACCGGGAAGGCGAGGAATGCCTGCGCACCGGCCGAGGGGTCCTGGGTCACGTAGTTCATCCCGCAGCACAGCACGACGCCGATCAGCGCGAGGACCGTGTACCCGCCCCAGCGGTCCAGCCGCTCCGGCGCCGTCCAGCAGTAGACGCCGGCCAGACCCACGAGGCAGGCGGAGGTGAGCCACGATCCGACGACGCCCTGTGTGCTCATCGCGTTGGGTCCGAAGTTCGAGAAGACCAGCATCGTGACGGCACAGACCAGCAGCACCAGGACGGCTGTCCGGGCTGCTGCACGCGGGTCGCGCGCCCTCATCGACGCAGGGATCTGCACACCGGAGGGATCGGCACGCGGAGACGATTGCTGGGACACGACCGTTCGGGAACGGACCCTTTGGGGTGAGTCGTCCGTCTCTGCGGAGGGCGTGGGATTCGAACCCACGATGGGTGTTACCCCATAGCGGTTTTTCACGACCGCGCGCAGCTGGCTTCGCGGAAACCGGCGCACCATCCTGGCGCGCGGCCACCACCATTCACGCGCGCCAGTGCTCGGGCAGCCGGTCGAGATGCTCAGCCGGGTGCCCCGGCCACGCCGCTCCGTGTGCGGACGGGCGGCGATTCAGCACGCCGTCCGCACAACGGACCCCGGAGACCGGCCGGACACCCTCCGGGCCACCGCACGTCCCATCGGCTCGTCCGATGACTCCCAGCGACAGCGCGTGATCAACATCATGGTGCTGGGTGCCGACATTCCTGGTGCACGGCAGCCCCACCGCCCGGTGGGCACGCGTGGCCACGGTGCTCACTCGGGCCTGGCTACCCAATGAAAGGACCACCCCCATGCGCAAGACGATTCTCGCCGGCGCCCTGGCGGCCGGCGCGCTGGCCGTGGCGGTCGGATCGGCCTCGACCGCCAGCAGCACCATTCCGTCCAGTTTCGCGGGCTACGGCACGTCGACCATCTCCGGGGCATCGGCCACCAGTCTCGTGTACACGCTGGCCGGGGATGGCAAGACCATCACGGGAGCCGACCTGATCTTCACGGGAGACGTGAGGGCTCGGACCGTCAAGGCCGGCTTCGGCACCAGCGACCTGACGAGCTGCACCGTTTCCCAGACCCTCGACGGGGGCTCGAACACGACGGTGACCTGCAGTGGGTTCACGCAGGACACCACCGCGTCGTCCGCCTTCAACGTCGCCGTCAGCTGATGACTCGGGCGCTGCGGGCCGCGCCCAGCCCGGTCCGCAGCGCCCGCTGACCTTCCTTCCGATGAGTCTCCGTCGACCCAGCATCTGGATCCTCGCTGGACTTCTCGGCGTGCTGGCCTGGGTGTTCCTCGCCCCGCCGGGGCTGGGAGGGCAGACCAGCTACGTGGTCACGCGCGGCAACAGCATGGCGCCCACCTTCCACACCGGTGACCTGGCCGTGGTCCGACAGCGGAGCGCCTACGACGTCGGCGACGTGATCGCCTACCGCAGCGCCACGCTGCACATCACCGTCCTTCACCGGATCGTCGCCATCGAGAACGGTGGCTTTCACACCCAGGGCGACCACAACACCTGGATCGACCCCGATCTGGTGCGGCCGGACGAGATCAGCGGCCGGCTCTGGCTGCACGTCCCCAGGATCGGCTCTGCGTTGCCGCGAGGCGGCGCGGCGCTACCCGTGCTTCTCGGGAGCGCAGCTCTTGCGGCGGCAACAACCCCCACGCGGGCGAGGCGCCTCCGCCGACGTCCTTCCCGAAAGGCCCCCGTCGTGCACCGCACACCGAGGCGCAATCACGCTTCCACCCTGCTCACCACGGCGGTCGTCGCGGTCGTGAGCGGTGCGGCGTTGCTGTTGATCAGTGTGCGCGCCCCGGCCGCGCCCGTGACGGACTCCGGGACCGCCGAAGTCACCCACCAGCTCGACCTGACCTACCGGGCGACGGCGGACAGCGCGGTCTACCAGGGCGGCGAACTGGTCACCGGCGACCCCGTCTTCATCGCGATGAACCCGCTGATCGACGTCATGGTCCGCGATCGTGTCAGCGGGAAGGCTGCGCCGGCGTCGCGCACGCTCAGCCTGCAGGCGCGCGTCACCGGGGTGAACGGCTGGCAGTACAGCCTGCCGCTGGGCGGGGAGGCAGCGCCCGGCGGGACCGACAGCGAGCTGCGGGTGGCCGTGGACCTGCGCGTGATCCGAGACGTCATCAGCCAAGCCCAGGCACGCACGGGACTCGACCTGGGCAGCTATCAGCTGGAACTGATCCCCTCCGTCTCCCCGGCGAGCTCTGCCGGCCCCCTCGAGTTCCCCCCAGTCGTCTTCGGGCTCCACGACGGTGATCTGGTCCTCGACGATGGCGACCAGGAGCGCGGTGCACCGGTCACGCGCACCGTCACCGAGCCGGGCAGCGGAAGCGAGAGTGGGGAGCCACGCCTGCAGATCGCCGGAGTGTCCGTGGCCACCTGGCAGATCCGGGTTGCCTGGGCGGGGGCCCTCGTGCTCGGCGTCCTCTTGGCCGGCATCGGTCTGGTCCGCCGGCAACGCGACCCGCTTGCCGGACTGGCCCAGCCCGTGATCACCGTGTCGGGCGAGGACCTGCCGGTCACGACCGTGGAGACGGCCTCGCTGAAGGATCTGCTCGACCTGGCGCAACGCTACGACCGTCCGGTGCTCCACCTGCCC
>JAOPVN010000050.1 GCA_025966175.1 Modestobacter sp.
CGAGTCAAGGAGGTACGGCAGCCGTGGAGCACTTCACCATCGCCACCGTCGCCGAGGAGAGCGCCGACTTCCGTCGGGTGCTGTGGACCGGCGAGCACACCCAGCTGGTGATCATGACGATCCCGCCGGACGGGGAGATCGGCGAGGAGGTGCACGAGGTCGACCAGATCCTCACCTTCGTGAGCGGCACCGGGCAGGCGATCGTCTCCGGCCAGAAGAAGAACGTCGCGCAGGGTGACCTGGTCGTCGTCCCGGCGGGCAAGAAGCACAACTTCCTGAACACCGGCGTCAACCCGCTGGTGCTGTACACCGTCTACGGCCCCCCGGAGCACGCCGACAAGGCCGTGCACGCGACCAAGGAGGAGGCCGACGAGTTGGAGGAGGCCGGTAAGGACGAGCCGCCGACCGACTGATGCCCGCGGGTGGCCGGAGGGAACGGAGCATGCAGTGACGACGCAGCCCGGCATCTTCGCCCTCGGCACCCCCGAGCACTGCTACCTGGAGCTCGACCTCGAGCCCGGCCGCACCGCGGAGGACCTGGTCCGCGGGGTGGCCGGGCTCGTGGGGCCGTTCTCCACCACCGGCGGGGTCAACCTGGTGGTCGGCTTCCGCCCGGAGCTGTGGGCCGAGGTGGCGCCCGACGACGCGCCGGCCGACGCCGCGAGCTTCGCCGAGGACCTGCGGGGTGCCGGTGCCTACCGGATGCCCGCCACCCAGCACGACGCCTGGGTGTGGGTCGCCGGGGGTGACCGGACGGCGGTGTTCGACAACACCCGCTCGGTGCTCGCCGCACTGGCCGGGGTCGCCCGCGTCGCCGGTGAGATCACCGGGTGGCTCTACAAGCACGACCGGGACCTGACCGGTTTCATCGACGGCACCGAGAACCCGTCGCTGCTCACCGCCCCCGGGATCGCCGCGGTGCCGGCCGGTCGGCCCGGCGCCGGGGCGAGCATCGTGCTGTACCAGATCTGGCAGCACGACACCGCCACCTGGGAGTCCCTGGGCCAGCACGGCCAGGAGATGATGATGGGGCGCACCAAGGATGACAGCCTCGAGCTGCCCGAGGACGTGATGCTGCCCAGCGCCCACGTCGCGCGCAACACCCTCGAGGTCGACGGCGAGGAGCTGAAGATCTTCCGCCGCAACGTCGCCTACGGCGGTGTCACCGACCACGGGACGGCGTACGTCGCCTTCGCCCAGGACCGGTGGCGGCTGCACGAGATGTTGCGCCGGATGGCCGGCGCGACGGACGGCATCCGGGACGGGCTCACCGGCTTCCTGACCCCGCTGACCGGCGCGTACTACACCTGCCCGACCGTCGAGGCGCTGGCCCGCTGCGCACCGCCGGACGAGGACTGAGCCACGGCCGTGGAACCCGCCGATCCGGTCGGGTCCGAGCCCGAGGGCGGTGACCCGGCCTGCTGGCTGGACCGGGTCTGCCCGGCCTGCGGACGGCTCACCGAACGGCTGCCGTCGGGTCGGTGTGCCGCGTGCGGGGAGGTCTGGGACATCGGCTGAGCTGATGTTCAGCTCGGCTCTGACGGGTAGGGGTGCACCAGCCGACCAGAGGCGCCACCGGTCTCCCCGAGGAGCTCGTCCCATGGCCAACCCCACGGTCGCCACGCAGCTGGTGCAGATGCTGCGCGACGCCGGCGTCCAGCGGATCTACGGCGTGGTCGGTGACAGCCTCAACCCGATCGTCGACGCCGTCCGCCGCACCCCCGGCATCGAGTGGGTGCACGTCAGTCACGAGGAGGGCGGCGCCTTCGCTGCTGCCGCCGAGGCCCAGGTCAGCGGTCGGCTGGCCGCGTGCGCCGGGAGCAGCGGTCCCGGCAACACCCACCTGCTGCAGGGCCTCTACGACGCGCACCGCAGCGGGGCGCCGGTGCTCGCGCTGGCGTCACACGTCCAGTCGCAGGAGCTCGGTACCGGCTTCTTCCAGGAGACGCACCCGGAACGCACGTTCCAGGACTGCTCGTACTGGTCCGAGCTGGTCACCCCCCGCCAGATGCCGCAGGCGCTGCGGGTGGCGGTCCAGACGGCGATCGGCAGGCGCGGGGTGTCGGTCGTCGTGCTGCCCGGCGACCTGGCGGCCGAGGAGTCCGGCGGACCGACGGTGCCGAGCGCGCTGGTGACCGCGGCCTCCCCGGTGCGGCCGGTGGCCGAGCAGGTGCAGCAGCTGGCCGACGCGATCAACGCCGCCCGCTCGGTGACGTTGTTCTGCGGCGCCGGTTGCCGCGACGCCCATCGCGAGGTGATGGAGCTGGCCGGGTACGCGCTGGCGCCGGTCGGGCACGCGCTGGGCGGCAAGGAGTGGATCCAGTACGACAACCCCTACGACGTCGGCATGAGCGGGCTGCTCGGCTACGGCGCGGCGCACAAGGCGACGCACGAGGCCGACCTGCTGGTGCTGCTGGGCACCGACTTCCCGTACCGCAACTTCCTGCCACAGAAGCGGACGGCGCAGGTCGACGCGGAGGTGTCGCACCTGGGTCGGCGCACGCCGCTGGAGGTCGCCGTCCACGGGGACGTCGGGGAGACCATCCGGGCGCTGCTGCCGCTGCTGGAGCAGAAGACCGACCAGACCTTCCTGGACGCGATGCTGCGCGACCACGCGGCTGCGCTGGAGAAGGTCGTCTCCGCCTACACCAGACGGGTCGAGAAGATGCGGCCGATCCACCCGGAGTACGTGGCCGCGCAGCTGGACGAGCTGGCCGCCGACGACGCCGTCTTCACGGTCGACACCGGGATGTGCAACGTCTGGGCGGCCCGCTACCTGACGCCCAACGGCCGGCGCCGGGTGATCGGCTCCTTCCGGCACGGCTCGATGGCCAATGCGCTACCGCACGCGGTGGGGGCGCAGTTCGCCGATCCGGGCCGGCAGGTGGTGAGCATGAGTGGGGACGGCGGCCTGGCCATGCTGCTCGGCGAGCTGATCACCGTCCGGCTGCACCGGCTGCCGGTGAAGATCGTGCTGTTCAACAACGCGTCGCTCGGCATGGTGAAGCTGGAGATGATGGTCGACGGCATCCCGGACTACGAGACCGATCACGAGCCGACGGACTTCGCCGCGATCGCCACCGGGGTGGGCATCCCGTCGATGCGGGTCGAGGACCCCAAGGACGTCCGGCCGACGCTGGAGAAGGGGCTGGCCGAGCCGGGGCCGGTGTTGATGGAGTTCGTCACCGACGCGAACGCGCTGTCCATACCGCCGGCGATCACCGGGGAGCAGATCCGGGGATTCGCGCGGTCGGCGTCGAAGACGGTGCTGGGCGGCGGGGTGGGCAAGATGATCGAGCTGGCGCGCAGCAACCTGCGCAACGTGCCCCGGCCGTAGCCGCGCACGGCTGAGACGTCGTTGCCCCTGCCGACCGCGCGTGCGGCCGACCGAGGCATTGCCGGCGGCTCAGGCCGCGGAGCTGCTCCGCTGACTGCCGTACCAGCCGATCAGCAGCTGGCTGCGGACCACGGGCGGCAACGCGCCCCACCGCAGCAGGGCGGCGCGGGCGGGCAGCGCACTGGCTGCGGCCAGCTGGCCGAGCTCGCGTACGCGCTCCGGGCGCGGTCCGGAGTGGCTGCGGTCGTACAGCCCGGCAGCCAGATGGCTGTCGAAAGCCGCGAGGATGTCGGCCTGATGGGCCGCGTCGAACCACTGAGGGCTCCGCGGTGAGCTCGCACCGAGGTGATGACGGATCACGAACCCCTTATCGGCACGGCGCCCCCCTGCTGTGACCCCCCTGGGTGATCGGCGTCGGTGCGCACGGCCGGTCGGCGGCAGCCGAGGACGACGGCCGCGTGGGTGATCGCCCGGCGGGGGGACTCCGGTCTGACGACCGCGCAGAGCTACGGCCCGAGTCGACGTCCGCCGGCTGCTCCTGCCTGCACCGCGCGTCGGTGCCCACCTGCTGGGCCGGGTCCACCGCACGCGCGTCGACCGGGCACCTCGAGCCGACTGCCACCCCCGACCGGCAGACTCCTGGACGTGGACCACCCTTCGGACACCGTCGTGCGGCGGCTCCAGCCGCTCCTGGTCGAGGTGCGGGACGCGCTCGTCCGCGGCCTCGCCGTCAGCCGGGCGATCCACGCCGAGTACGGCTGGCAGCCCTCCGCCGACCGTCATCTGGACCATCAGCTGGTCCGCCGGGAGGCGATGGAGCGGCTGCGGCCCTACGCCGACCACGACGACCACCCGTTCGGCACCCAGCTCGAGCTGCTCGAGCCCGCCCACGACAACCTCGGCCTGCCGATGAGCGGACTGATCCTGCGCACGCCCACCGAGGTGCTGCGGGTCTGGCACTCCGACGACGGCGAGCTGCCGGCCGCCGACACCCAGGGCCTGCGGGACTTCTACGCCCAGGCGCCGACCGCGCAGCTGCACCTCCAGCTGGCGCTGGACGCGGTTCCCGGGAGCTCGCACCGGCGTGAGCACCTCGCCCTGCTCTGGGCCGACTCCCGGCGCCCCGGCCGCGACCCCGAGCTGGTCCGCTTCGACCTGGTCCGGCCGCGCGGCTCCAGCGGCCGGCGGGTCGACGTCGACTGGCACGTCGGCCTGCTGGACCGGCTGCGGAGCGTGGCCGCCTGACCCCGCGCGAGGGGCAGCGGGAACCGGCCCGCAGAATGTCCCGGTGCACAGAGGCAGGAACGTAGACCCCGGGATCGCCCGCTCGTGGCTGCTCGTCAACGGCGCCCGCACGGAGCTGTTCGACGACGCCCACGCGTCGCGCGCCGACCAGATCGTGCTCGACATCGAGGACGCCGTAGACCCTGGCCGCAAGCCCGCCGCCCGCGAGGACGTCGTGCAGTGGCTCAAGTCCGGCGACCAGCGTGCATGGGTACGGATCAACGACCGCTCGACGCCGTTCTGGTCCGACGACGTCGACTCGCTGGCCGGGCTGCCCGGTCTGGCCGGCGTCATGCTGGCCAAGACCGAGGCCGCCGAGCACGTCACGGAGACCTTCGACCGGCTGGGCGGGTCGACCCCGGTGCTGGCCCTGGTCGAGTCCGCGCTCGGCATCGAGGAGGCCGTCCGGATCGCCTCCGCGCGCGGCGCCTTCCGGCTGGCCTTCGGCAGCGGTGACTACCGCCGCGACACCGGCACCAGCGCCGACGACCTGGCGATGGCCTACCCGCGCTCGCGACTGGTCGTCGCCAGCCGGGTCGGCGGCCTGCCCGGCCCGATCGACGGCCCGACGGTCAGCAGCAGCCACCCGATCCTGCGTGAGCAGTCGGCGCTGACCGTCTCGCTCGGCCTGACCGGCAAGCTCTGCCTGGACATGGACCAGCTGCCGGTGATCAACGAGGTCATCAGCCCCGCACCGTCGGACGTAGCGTGGGCTCGGGACTTCCTCGCTGACTTCGAGGCACGAGGACAGGTCATCCGGGACGGCAGCGACCTGCCGCGCCTGGGCCGGGCCCGCAAGATCGAGAAGCTCGCCACCGCCTTCGGCGTCGAGCCCGCCTGAAGAAGGACCCTCCTGCCCCCCACCGCTCGCCAGCTCGCGGCGGGCCCCTGCAGGAGGGCCGACCACGACACGGCCCCCTTCCGCACCGGGAGGGGGCCGTTCGCGTGTCCGGGAACGAGCGGGTCAGGGAACGAGCGTCCCGACGACGACCGTGCCCGCCAGCTCCTCGTCCTCGGCCACCCGCGCGGTCAGCCCGGCCCGGGTGAACGCGGCGAGGGTCTCCGGCGCCTGTCGTCGGCTGGTCTCGATCAGCAGCGAGCCCCCGGGAGCGAGCCAGTCCGGCGCGCCGGCGGTCACCCGGCGCTGCACGTCCAACCCGTCGACCCCGCCGTCCAGGGCCGCCCGGGCCTCGTGGTCGCGGGCCTCGGGGGGCATCAGCGCGATCGCGTCGGTGGGCACGTAGGGCGCATTGGCCACCAGCACGTCGACCCGCCCGCGCAGCAGGTCGGGCAGCGCCGCGTACAGATCGCCCTCGTACACGGCGCCAGCAGCGTTGCGCCGGGCGCACCGCACGGCGGCCGGGTCGACGTCGGCAGCATGCAGCTGCACGCCCCCGACCGCGGCGGCCACGGCGGCACCGACCGCACCGGTGCCGCAGCACAGGTCCAGGACGACGGAGCCCGGCGCCACCAGCGCGGCCGCCTCGCGCACCAGCAGCTCGGTGCGCCGCCGCGGCACGAAGACCCCGGGTTCGACGACGAACCGCATCCCGCAGAACTCCGCCCAGCCCAGCACCTGCTCCAGGGGCTCCCCCACCACCCGGCGGGCGACCAGGTCGTCGAGGGCCCGTCCGGGTCCCGCCGCCTCCAGCAGCAACGCGGCCTCCTCCTCGGCGAACACGCAGCCGGCCGCCCGCAGCCGCGCGACGACCGTCTCGGCCACGCCCGTCACGAGGCAGCACCCTGTGCCGGCCCGAGGTGCTCCCGGACCGTCCCGGCCAGCGCCCGGGCGGCCGGGCTCGCCGCGGCGTCGTCCCGCCACAGCACCTCCAGCCGTGACCTCGGGGGAGGATCCGCCAGCGCCACGGCGCAGACGCCAGGGTGCCCGGCGACCATCGACTCGGAGACCACGCCGACCCCCAGGCCCTGCACGACCAGGTCGACGACGACCACCGGCGAGCTGGCCTCCAGGGCGACGTGGACCTCGGTGCTGGCGCAGGCGGCGTCGAACGCGGCCCGGACCCCGGCGCCCCGCGGAAGACACACCAGCGGCCGACCGGCCAGCTCGGCGACCGGGACGGCGTCCCGGTCGGCGAGCTCGGAACTGACCGGCACGACGAGGACCAGCCGCTCGTCGACGAGCACCAGCCGCTCCAGGCCCTCCTCCGGCGGCCCGTGCACACCGGCGACGGCCAGGTCGAGCTGCCCGCTCCGCACCGCCTGGACGAGGTCCTGGGAACCCTGCTCGACGAGGGAGAGATCCACGTGCGGGTGCGCCCGGTGGAAGGCGGCGAGGGCGGCCGAGAACTCGGGCAGCGCGCACCCGGTCACCACGCCCACCTGGACCCGGCCGCGCAGCAGACCGGCCAGTTCGTCGACCACCTGGCGGACACCGGTGACCGCATCGAGGGCGGCCCGGGCGAAGGGCAGCACGGCCGCGCCTGCCGCGGTCGGCCGCACGGCCCGCGCCGACCGGTCCAGCAGCGGCTGCCCGAGCTCACGCTCGAGCTGCCGGATCTGGGCACTCACCCCGGACTGGCTGATGTGCACGCGCTCCGAGGCGCGGGTGAACCCGCCCTCCTCGACCACGGCGACCAGGTACTCGAGCTGCCGGAGTTCCATGAGCCCTGATTCTAGATCCCAGAAGAACCAGCTGTTCGACTTCTTCCCGCCGTGATCCGAGGATGGCTCCACCACGACGAGGAGACGAGATGACCGGCACCGACAAGGCGATGACCCCCGACGACCTCACCCGGCTGTTCGTGGAGCGGGCCAATGCAGGGGACGCCGCGGGCCTCGCGGCGCTCTACACCGAGGACGCCGTCATGGCCTACCCGCCCGGGAGCACCACCGTGGGCCGCGCAGCGATCCAGGCGCTCTGGGCCGAGGTGCTCGCACCCCGGCCGCACTTCGAGCAGGAGACCCCCCGGCCATCGCTGGTCAGCGGGGACATCGGGCTGACCTCGACCCCGTCCCGGGACGGCACCGGCGTGCGGGTGCAGGTCGTCCGCCGGCAGCCGGACGGGTCGTGGCTCCGCCTGCTCGACCAGCCGGAGTCGACCACACCCGCCCGCTGACCGGCCGCGGCTCAGAGCTGCCGGTACACGGCGTCCGGCACGTCGGTGACGAACATGAACCCCGGCGCGTGGGTGATCGCGAACGGTGGCCGGGACGCCATGAGCGCGGCCTGCGGGGTGACCCCGCAGGCCCAGAACACCGGCACGTCACCCTCGTCGAACTCGACCGGGTCACCGAAGTCGGGCCGGGACAGGTCCGCGATGCCCAGCGACGACGGCGAGCCGACGTGCACCGGCGCGCCGTGCACCTGCGGCATCCGGCCGGTCACCTGCACCGCCGTGGGCACCAGGTGGCCGGGCACCGGCCGCATCGACACCACCAGCGGGCCGGACAGTCGCCCGGCCGGACGGCAGGCGCGGTTGGTGCGGTACATCGAGACGTTGCGGCCCTGCTCGATGTTGCGCACCGGCACGCCGGCGTCCAGCAGTGCAGTCTCGAAGCTGAAGCTGCAGCCGATCAGGAACGCGACCAGGTCCTCGGACCACAGGTCGACCACATCCGTCGGTTCGTCGACCAGCGCACCGTCGCGCCACACCCGGTAGCGCGGCAGGTCGGTGCGCAGGTCGGCGCCGGGCGCCAGCGCCGTGCGCACGGAGCCGGCGTCGGTCACGTCCAGCAGCGGCACCGGCTGCGGGTTGCGCTGGCCGAACAGCAACATGTCGTAGGCCCACTCCCGGGGCAGGACGACCAGGTTGGCCTGGGTGAACCCCGGGGCCCAGCCGGAGGACGGCAGGGCGAGCCCGGCGCGGAACTGCGCCCGGGTGTCGGTGGGATCTGCGGCGGGCAGGGTGCCGGTCACGGGGTGCTCCTCGAACGGTCTCGGTGGGCGGACAGCAGTTCGGCCTCGGAGTCGTGCAGGTAGTCCTCCAGCTCCTTCGCGGCCCGCTCCCACTCGCCGGCGGCCAGCAAGTCGAGCAGCCCGCGGTTGCGGCTGACGTAGGGCTCGTGGAGGCGCTGCGGCGTGGCGACGGTGTGGAAGGCCAGCCGCAGCTCGGCGAGCAGCCGGGCCGCCGTCTCGTCGAGCCGCCGGCTGCCGGCCAGCGCGACCAGGTGCTGGTGGAAGCGCATGTTCGCGGTGCCGACGGCCACCCAGTCGCCGCGGCGGGCGGCGTCCTCGCCGGCGGCGACGTCGTCGTGCAGCGGCCGCATTCGCGCGGCGTCCAGCCCCTCGAGCCGGCGGACGACGTCGCACTCGATCGTCCGCCGCACCCGGTAGAGGTCGACCAGGTCGTCCTCGTCGAGCTCGGGCACGAAGACGCCGCGGTGCAGGTGGTGCACGAGCAGGCCCTCGTGGGTGAGCAGCCGGAACGCCTCGCGCAGCGTGTTCCGCGAGACGTGCAGCACCTCGACCAGCTGCTCCTCTGACAACCGGGTGCCCGGGGGGAGGTCGCCCTCGATCACCCGGTGGCGCAGCAGCTCGGCGACCCGTTCGGCGGTGCTGGACCGGTCGAAGGAGCGCACCTCGTCGGCGACGGTGCGCAGCCAGCCGGACTCCGAACCGGCGGACCGGGCGTCGCTGGGGTGTGACATACCAGCCATCTTGCCTCGCCACGTGTGTTGGGGCCGTCAAGTGTTCACAATCCTCTTGAGGGATTGTTGAACAACTCTCTACGTTCGGGACCGACGACCATCCGGCGACTTGCCCACGCTGCCGCGGGTACACCGAGCCCACCGACCGGGAGCAGAGATGACCGCACCGCAGGCACCGTCCGAGCCGACCGGCCCCGGGCGCGCCTCCGCCGACCCGCCGTCCGGGTCCGCGGCGCCGCGCGTCGACGTCAAGCGCACGACCGCCGTCGCCGGCGCCATGTTCCTGATGGCCATGTCCGCCGCGGGCCCGGGGTTCATCACCCAGACCGCCACCTTCACCAACAAGTACGGCGCCTCGTTCGCCGCGGCGATCGTGGCCAGCATCGTCATCGACGTGGCCATCCAGCTCAACGTCTGGCGGGTCATCGGGATCAGCGGACTGCGGGCCCAGGACCTGGCCAACAAGGTCATCCCCTGGGCCGGCCACGTGCTCACCGTGCTGATCGTCGCCGGGGGCCTGGTGTTCAGCATCGGCAACATCGCCGGTGCCGGGCTCGGGCTGCACAACCTGCTCGGCCTCGATCCCCGGATCGGGGCCACCCTCAGCGCCGTCCTGGCGATCGCGATCTTCAGCTACAAGGGCCTGGAGGGGACCGTCGATCGGGCGGTGATCACCCTGGGCGCGACCAAGATCGCGCTGATCGCGTTCGTCGCCGTCAAGACCACCCCGCCGGTCGGCGAGGCCGTCGTCCGCACGTTCGCCCCCCAGGGCCTGGACTTCCTCCCGGTGATCACCCTCATCGGCGGCACCGTCGGCGGGTACATCACCTATGCCGGCATCCACCGCATGGTCGAGTCGGGCATCGTCGGCCGGGACAACCTCAAGGCCATCACCCGCGGCTCGGTCAACGGCATCCTGGTCACCGGGGCGTTGCGGATCCTGCTGTTCCTCGGCGTCCTGGGTGTCGTCGCGGGCGGGGTCGCACTGTCCCAGACCGACCCGGCCGGCTCCGCCTTCCACTCCGCCGCCGGCGAGGTGGGCCTCCGGATCTTCGGCCTGACCTTCTGGACGGCCGGCATGACGAGCACCATCGGCGCATCGTTCACCTCGGCATCCTTCATGCGCACCCTGATCAAGCCGGTCGACCGGAACTTCAACCTGTCGATCGCCACGTTCATCACCGTCGCGACGCTGCTCTACCTCATCATCGGCACGACGCCGAGCTCACTTCTCGTCTTCGCCGGGGCCTTCAACGGGCTGATCCTGCCCTTCGGTCTGGCCATCGTGCTCTGGGTCGCCTGGCGCCGCCGCGACCTGCTCGCCGGGTACCGGTACCCGAAGCCGCTGCTGGTGTTCGGCATGCTGGCGTGGGCCTTCACGGCCTATGCGGGGTACGAGTCACTCTCGGCCCTGCCCACGATCTTCGAGTGAGGAGGACGGCCGAGGTGGACCTGAACTCCGACCTGGGTGAGGGCTTCGGCCAGTGGACGCTCGGGGACGACGACGCGCTGCTGGGCGTGGTCACCAGCGCGAACGTCGCCTGCGGCTTCCACGCCAGCGACGCCTCGATCATGCAGCGGGTGTGCGCGAAGGCCGTCGAGTCCGGCGTCGCGATCGGCGCCCAGGTGGGCTACCGCGACCTGCCCGGCTTCGGCCGCCGGTTCATCGACGTGGAGCCCGAGGCGCTCACCGCCGACGTCGTCTACCAGCTCGGCGCGCTCGAGGCGTTCGCCCGGATCGCCGGTGACCGGGTGCGCTACGTGAAGCCGCACGGCGCGCTCTACAACGCGATCGTGCACCACGAGGAGCAGGCGGCCGCCGTGGTCGCCGCCGTCGTCGCCTACGACCGCGCCCTGCCGGTGCTCGGCCTGCCGGGCTCGGCCTGGCTGCGGCTCGCGGCCGAGGCCGGGCTCACCGTCGTGCACGAGGCGTTCGCCGATCGCGCCTACACCCCGGAGGGCACGCTGGTCTCCCGCCGGCTGCCCGGGGCGGTGCTGCACGACCCGGCCGACATCGCCCGGCGGTGCGTGGCGATGGCCGCCGGTGAGCCGATCCGGGACGTCGAGGGCGGCGAGCTCACCCTGCGGCCGAGGTCGATCTGCGTGCACGGCGACACCCCCGGCGCGGTCGAGATCGCCCGGCAGGTCCGTGCGGCGCTGACCACGGCGGGGGTCGCGCTGACCCCCTTCGCCGCCTGATGCGGCTGCTCCCCAGCGGCAGCACCGCCCTGCTGGTCGAACTGGACGGGCTGGACGACGTGCTCGCGCTGTACGCCGCGCTCAGCGACGCCCCACCTGAGGGCGTCGTGGACGTCGTCCCGGCCGCGCGCACCGTGCTGCTGATGTTCGACCCGGCGCGCACCACGCTCGCCGCCGTGGCCGACGCCGTCCACCGGACTGCCCCGCGCCCGGGCTCGCGTACCGCCGGCGACGCGATCGAGCTGCCGGTGCACTACGACGGCGCCGACCTCGACGAGCTGGCCGGGTTGCTCGAGCTGACCAGCGAGGAGGTGGTGGCCCGGCACACCGGCGCCGAGTGGACGGTCGCCTTCTGCGGCTTCTCCCCCGGCTTCGGCTACCTCACCCAGCCCGGTACGGAGTGGGACGTGCCGCGCCGGGCGACCCCGCGCACCAAGGTGCCGCCGGGCGCGGTGGCGCTGGCCGGGGAGTTCAGCGGGGTCTATCCGCGGGAGTCCCCCGGCGGCTGGCAGCTCATCGGGCGCACGGACGTCGACGTCTTCGACCTCTCCCGCGACCCGGCGGCACTGCTCCGGCCGGGCACCCGGGTGCGCTTCGTGGTGGCATCGTGACCCCGCCGCCGACCCGCGCGCTGACCGTGCTCGCCACCGGCCCCCTCACCACCGTGCAGGACGACGGCCGCCCCGGGCAGGCGGCGCTGGGCATCGGCCGCTCCGGTGCCTGCGACCGCGCCTCGGCGGCGCTGGCCAACCGGCTGGTGGGCAATCCCGCCGACGCCGCGGTGCTCGAGGTGACCTTCGGTGGGCTCGCCGTCCGCGCGGAGTCCGACCTGCTCGTCGTCACCACCGGGGCCCGCTGTCCCGGCGCCCCGCACGCCGCGCCGACGCTGCTCCGCCGCGGC